>JAZDKP010000001.1:0-4819 GCA_043802925.1 Fibrobacterota bacterium
GGATGATGATAAAAAAATCGTCAGGCTTTTTACGGAATACCTGAAAAATATCGACGAAAGCTTCATCGTCGAGACCGCTTTTAACGGGTACGAAGCCTGCATCAAGGCCGGGGTCCTTGTCCCGGACATCATGGTATTGGACTTGAACATGCCCAAGGTGGACGGCTTTGAGGTCGTGAAGAACATCAAGACCATTGAAGAGACGAAACATGCGCGCATCATCATTTGCACCGGTTATGCAAGCGAGGAAAACAGAAAAACGCTGGAGGGGTTCGGCATTTCCACGATCATTGAAAAACCGGTCAGGTTTGAGGAATTCAAAAAGGCCGTTTTGGCGCTGACGGGCAATGGCAGATGAACGACAGTGTCGTACAGAAAGTCGTCCATGACATGCGGTCCCCGCTCATGGGAATCTACGGGAACCTGGAACTTGTCAAACTCACGGATGGAAAACAGCTTTCCACCAAAGGGGTCGAATACATCCATAACGCCATGGCCGGTGTGGTTGAGCTCATGGAAATGGTCGCATCCATCCTCGAGGTCGGGCAACTGGGGACCGGCGAACGGAAACTGTCACGCTCAAAATTCGACGTGATGGAAGCATGCCGGCTTGCGGTGACAAAACTGGCGGGTTTTATAGACGGAAAACAGGTGGAAATCGCGCCGTTGAACGGTTCCTATTTCATCCGCGCGGACCGCGAATTGGTCCAGCGGGTGCTTTACATCCTTATCAGTAACGCGCTCCGGTATTCCCCCCAAAAAGAACGCGTCGTTGTCACGCTTTGCAACGACGGCCGGTGCGTCTGCGTGCGCGTATCGGACCGCGGTCCCGCCCTGCCCGCAAAAGCGAGGGGCACCATCTTTGAAATGCCGGTGACAACGGACGCAGGGGGCCGTTCGGGGCCCGGTCTGGGACTTGCGTTTTGTAAGGCCGTCGTTGATGCGCACAGTGGCCGCATCGGCGTCGAATGCCCGGACGGGCTTGAGACCGTGTTCTGGTTTGAACTGCCGGTGGACTAACAAATCCAAGGGAACACGCTTTGACGGTTGCCTTTTTTCCCTATAAAAGTAGATCTTACCAACATGGCTATTGAATCCATCTATTTTGACACATCCGTTCCGAGCGCATACTTTGATGTAAGGGAACCTAAACGTCGCGAAGATACTATATTGTTCTGGCACACTAAGGTGTCCGGATTTAAATCTTTTATCTCAGATATCACACTTGAAGAGAGCCGCAGCACATCCGACCCGGCTCTTCAGAATAATTTGTTGAAATTGATTGGACCGTTCAAGACACTCAAAATGAATCCTAAAATTGACTTATTGGCTCGATCTTATATAAAACACGACGTGTTTTTTGAGCGGGACCTTTACGACGCTTATCATGCCGCTTTTGCGTCATTTATCAAATCACCTGTCTTGTTTCTTGGAATTTTAACCATCTCGTAAAGGCTAAAACGCGTCAGCTGCTTAATTTGGTTAATGCCATTGAAGGATACAAAGCGATAGAAATCGTTTGTCCGTTGGAAATTTAGTTCAGGAGGAATATTATGCACAAGACTGGATACTTTGATTACTCGAAAGCCGCTCGGGAATTATGTGTTCCAGGCACTATCCTCGAAAGAATTATTCAAGATGCCAAAATTGAATTTCCGAAAGACAAAATGATGTTTGAACTTCACGTATTGCGCGCACTTAAAAGTCTTTTCTGGAAAAAAGAACCAACCCGAAAACCGGTTCGCCGCAAAAGAGCGGTTTTAACACATTAAAAGGTATTCTGGTTTGAACTGCCGGTCACCTAACTGTTTTCGAATATCTCCTTAAGCTTGCTCGCCAATACTTCAATGGTGTAGGGCTTTTGCAGATAATACCGTACGCCTAGCTCCTGAAAAAAGCGAAGGTCCTTTTCTTCAAAAAGTCCGGAGGCAAAGAGGACCTTCCCCTCAGGGTGGATTTTCCGGAATTTAACAAAAACTTCCTGGCCGCTGGCTTTGGGCATGTTCATATCGAGCATCACGATGTTTATTTCCTGAAAATGGGCCTGATAATATTCCAAAGCGTCCTCACTATCGGTAAATGTTTCCGCTTTGTACCCCAGAGAGGATAGAAACTGGCTGACCAGCTGGCAAATCATGGGTTCATCGTCCAAAACCAAAATGAAGCCCTGCCCGGACGGGCTGTCGGCCGGGGCGGCATCCACCGTTGGCTCGATACTGCCATGTTCATGAAGTGGCAATAGAATCGTAAATAAAGTCCCTTGACCGGATTCGGAATCAACCATAATGGACCCCAGGTGGTTTTTCACGGTGCCGTAAATGCTCGCCAGTCCCAAACCGGTGCCTTTTCCAGGGGCTTTGGTCGTGAAAAAAGGGTCAAAGAGGTGTGATTTAACTTCCGGGGTCATACCGATACCCGTATCCCGGATTTTTAGGGCAATATAATTTCCATCTCCCGGAAGCGTGGGATTGCCTGGATTTGATAGAAGCAATTGGGTGGTAAATGTTATGACGCCCCCGTCGGGCATGGCGTCACGGGCGTTCAGGGCCAGATTTAACAGGGCGCTATGGAGCTGCATCGCATCCCCGAGCAGGATATCGCTGGACGATTCCAGCACGCTGGTTAATTTAATGCGGCGGTCAATGGTGGTTTTGAGGATTTTGATGACATCGCGTATAATGCCATGAAGCGATACCTGTTTGCGTTCGCTTGCGCTTTTTCGGGCAAAGAGCAGCAGTTGCCGGGTCAGTTCCGCGGAGTGAATAGCGGCGTTAAGGATCATGTCCGTATAAGTGTTTTGCAGAGGATCGTTCAGGACCAGTTTTTTCAGCAGTTCGGCACTGCCCTGGATGATTGAAAGCTGGTTATTGAAGTCGTGCGCCACGCCGCCGGCCAATTGGCCGATGGCCTCCATTTTATGGGATTGTATGAGTTGGGCGCTGAGGGTGGCTTTTTCCGCTTCCTCATGCTTGTGCCGGGTCATATCACTCACCACATGCACCAGACCCACGAGTTCTTTTTTCTTGTTAAAACGCGGCAGGGCTTTTATTTCCAGGAATTTATTAAGATACGGTTCGAATATTTCAGTCATGGATGGTTTGCCGGTCTTCAGGCATTCACAGCTTGGGCAGCCCTGGGGAGAGCAGGTCGTGCCGTGATAAGACGCAAAACATTTTAAGGACAGGATTTCCTTCGTATTTTTATTGAGCATCCGTTCGCTGGCCTTGTTTGAACGGATAATATTGAACCGGGTGTCGTGGATGGTTATGGCCTCGTTGATGATGTCGAATGTTTCTTCCCATTCATTGTTGCTTTGAATGAGCGCTTGCGCGGATTCGTTGCGTGATTCCTCGACGCCAAGCGCGGCGGCTAAAATTCCGAGTATCTGTTTGTCGTTTTCCGTGGGCGGGTAATCTGTTTGAAATACCACGCACAGGGCCCCCACGGCCTTGTCGCCGCAGCGTACGACATGTCCGAGATATGCTTTAAGGCCATATTTGCGCACGTTGGGATCGCTTTTGGCGTAGGAGGTGCCCGGTAAATTCCCTATAAAAACCGGTTGCCCGGTTGGGTTTTGTATGATATCGTAACAGAGGTGCCCGTCCGGAGCGTCTTCGGACAGGTAATCGGGCGGCGTTTGCCATTGCCCGAGCGAACACAACAGGTTCTGGTCCAACCGGTTGTACAGGGCGTACGCGCCCCCAAGCAATTGGCCGCAGAGCGCGGTCATCCGGTTGATGTTTTCCGTATGATCCATCCCGAGGCTGACCAGCGTGGTGTTCAGCAGGATAAGACGGTTTTCCGCCCGCTTGCGTTCGGTGATGTCTTTGCAAAAACCAAGGACCCGCTTTTCCGAAAGCTTTACCGCGTCAACGGTCAAGCAGCGTTTTGAACCGTCTTTGTGTTTATGCCAAAGGTCAGACGTTGCCGCACCCGTATCAATTATTTTTTTATGGTGGGCCCATCCGTCTTTTAAAGATTCTTCGGCCAGCAAACCATCAATGGACATTTGTTCAATTTCTTGTTTGGAATAACCGGTTATCCGGGAGGCGGCCGTGTTGGATTCAATGTACCGGCCGGTATCATCCACAATAAATATCCCATCCGGGGCGCGCTCCACATAATTGCGGAACTTGACCTCACTCTCCCGTAGCGACGCCTCTGTCTTTTTGCGCTCGGTGATGTTGAGTAGCGCCGCGCGGCATTCCCGTCCATCTGCGGAGCGCGTGCCTTCGATTTGCACAACAAGGGGCTGGGACCCTTGTTGCGGCAGCGTCACTTCGCAGCATTCTTTGGCCTGGCCCGCAAAGACGTTCCCCAGAAAAGCGCTGAAAGCGTACCGGTCAGCCTCGGCAACGAACAAATTGAAGCGCCGGTTCATCAGCCGGGAACGTTCGATACCGAGCAGGCGCGCGCCGGTGAGGTTCAACTGCCGGATCGCCCCCTTGCGGTTGAGCGTCATGTAGCCCACCGGGGCAAAGTCGTAGAGGTCGGCGTATTGGGCCAGGAGCGTCTCTATATGTGCGTGCGTCTGCCGGAGTTCCTCATTCTGCATTTCCAGCTCGATCTCGTGCGCCTGCAGTTTGTGGACGAGACGCGTTGTTTCCAATTCAGTCCCCGGCCCACCTTTCGTTGGCCTCTGTGTCGCCGGGTTCTTTTTCATGGTGCGCATCGCTTTATCCAGACCGTGAAAAGACATCATGGGATGCATATCAATAATAATGTAAAGAATATATACAGACTCAGAAATAAAATGATATTGGACTTTGGTCCAATACGGGGAAAACCCTCAGTGCTCCCCAGTTATGATTTTTACATA
>JAZDKP010000002.1:0-27653 GCA_043802925.1 Fibrobacterota bacterium
TGTCATGTTATTTCAGCAACACGGCCTTTTTCGACAACACCCTGGCCCCTATTTCCGCCCGGATGAAATACACGCCTGAAGGACAGGCCGAGGCGTTCCAAACGACCCGTCCGCTTTTCACCGCATTCGGCAGATCCGCCACGCAACGGCCTTGAAGATCATAAACCGCCAGGGACAACGCCGGAGCATGCCCCGTCTCCTCAACAAGTCCGCTGATGGAAATAGTGAGCACCGGATTAAACGGGTTGGGACATATCCGCAGGCACATCGGTTGACGAGGCCCGGCCATATTTTCCACCTTCACCTCTCCCGGAACCCCCGGCGCCACATTGGACATGGCGCTCATATTCTCAACGCTGTCAAAGGAGAAGATCGCCGCATAAAAAGGAAGCGTGTCCGAGGCTTCAAAGACAGCCGACTGCTGTGTGCCGGGCACCGCTACCAGTGACGGCCCCACGGCATTGGCCGCCCACCAGTTACAGACGCTGCTGTCGATGGTTTGCGGTTCCACGACGGGCTTGTGCGACCATACGATATGATAGCGCTTGGCCCCTGCGGGCGCGGTCCATGCCACCCGGGCATAGCCGGTGGACGTATCAATCAATGCTTCCAAATTGCTTATCCCGGCAGGGGGGACCGTATCGGTCCGCACGGTATGGCGCACAAACCAGGTGAACCGGTTTTCGAACTGGCCGACCCATTTTGTAAATTCCCCATAAGGCGTACCCCCGCCATTGATGCCGGCGGTAATGTACAGGTTGAGTTGGTCCAGATACTCCTTTTTACCCGTGTTCCAATAATACCAGGCCTGTGGATCGCAAAAAGTCAAACTGTTGCCGACCGAGGGACTCACGCCGGTCGCGGGATTCTTGTAATTTCCAAAATTATTATAATGAAGGTTCCATTCCATAATGCCGGACACATAATTAAACACCTCTGCATACGCCTGGGGGTTGACGTCCCGGATTTCATCCATGAATTGGATCATTGGCCTTACCAGAAAGCCCGCCTGCCAGGCAGCATCGCCAAGATCCGTGTCGTATTCATGAAAACCATAAAGGACGTTCTGACCTTTTGATCTGGAAGGTTTTCGAACATAGGTTTTGATATAATTCTGAAATTTCCCCAAGATACTGGTGTCCCCTGTGATTCGATAGGCTTGCATCGCATGGGAGGTGGAATGACCGATGGCGCGACTGATCATGTCCGTGAAAGGATCTTTCTGCTCCAAGCGAACTTTCCTGAATTCACCCACAAACTGATACCAGTCCTTTATCCAGGGATTTCCGGAAAAATAATAGGCCTCTTCCACATGGTAAAACCAGGCGTGCTCGTCGTCACGCGCATCACCATCCATGACCGTGCCCGCTAAATTTGCTGAATCGTACGGCGGCTTCTTATAGGCGTCCCCAAATACCCGCCAATGACCGCCGCCCGCAGGATTTTCCGTAAGGTGCAAGACGCTCCAATCGTTCTGATGCGTATAGCCTGCCATGGATTGCGGCTTCGTATTAAATTCCCCCATGGCATATTCCTGGGCCACAAAATAATCGTAAGGTCGTTCCGTGGCGGCAAAGGCCGCACCCCCGGTCGGCCAGCTGCCGGCCGTACTGGCATCTAATTTCCTTGTTTTGTCCACCAGAAACCAGTTCCAGCCCAAATCAGGGCCAATATTCAACGATGAATAATCGGTCATGGTCGGCGCCCGCTTATCGGTCACCGTTGCCTTGGTGTCCAGCGGCACATAAAAATCAAATGCCGCCCGGGTCTCTTTATACCAGCCCGTGGGCACGGCCGCCACCGGTGGATGCTCAAACGTCCTGGAGAGATTCGTCAACTCGGTATTGGAAACGTTGTTGCCGTGAAAATAAAGAAAGACCTCTTTATAGGTATGCTGCATGTCCTGAAGCCAATACAATCCGGTAGCGGTGTGTTGAAAAACATATTGGTTGTTGAGTATCTGCCCAATCCAATGACGACTCCATCCCGGAAAAAGCTGGAGGCTCAGTTTATTACTGCTGTCAATCTCCAGACCGTTGGGCCACATCTGCCAGCAATAGCGCGTCTTGGCCATCACCCCGTGGCGCCCGTCGCTGATGTCGATAAAACCGTCCGCATAATCGCCCGAAGACAGGACCGTCCCCAGCGCCTTATCATAAATCCGGAACGTGTCCAACTGCTCCTGCGCCAGATAGAGGCCATTGTCCGCGGAACGCTCGTATAAGGAACCGTTGCCCAGCCCCACCTTCATCGTTGGGTTTGTCCCCAGGTTCAGACGGAAATCCAGGTTCATCTCCTCAAAGTATAACGGCCAGGAATAGAGCACCTTGGCCGAATTCTGCAGCTGATAATCGATTTTCACATAGGGTTTGCCCGCATAGGCGTAAATCCTCACTGCAAAACCATGGACATGGTTGAGGGTGCTTTGATACTGCGTCAGCGCCTCTGCGCGAATAATGGCCCGCAGGGGACCGGATTCTTCAATGGTAAAACTCACGTCCGGCCGCGTGGCGTCATACTGCGTATTGCCGGCCCCGATCCTCGGGACAAAAACGCCGCCATTCTGTGGATGTGAAGAAATGACCTTGTCCGAATCCTCGAAAATACCGTTGTTGTTCTGGTCCCGCCAGAGTTGGTCGATGATATTAAACGCGGTCTTGTTGACAATAAATTTCAACGGGCCGGTAATCACCGTTATTTCGCTGCCGCTTTCGGTGACGCTCAACCCTGTGCCCGTGGCATTCCCTGTGCCGTTGTCCTTGAGAAAATATCCGGCGGTTCCGGTGCCGGAGCCGGTAAACGCACTGACCGTGGGCTGAAAATTGACAAGTAGATGGCGAATGCTTTGGACGGGTTCCGCCCACCATTTGTTCAATACGCTGAACTGGGCCGGTACCGTGTTGCCCAGTGCATCCTCTATCTTAAACTGGTTGACGCTTGTAAATTCACCCTTTTTCAGTGGAACTACGGCAGTGACGGGAGACAAGGCACTACCGACCCCTGCCGTCTCTTTTAACGTTAACGGAACTTCCAGAGGGAAAACAAGCGAAACCATGGTACAAAGAACCAGGAATGAAGTAAAACAACCCATCGCGTGCCTCCTTTTTGGGTGGAACGTTAATTTACAACCCATCATTTGTCTGCGCAAAATATTGTCTCTTTTCAGCGCTCAACAATATCCGGTGCCAGGTAACGCTGCAAGGGTTGTTTTGTCGGCCATTCCCCTTGAAGCAGCAGGCGCGCGGCCTCCTGTCCGATCCGTGTTGTCAGTTTTTCAGCGCACAGGACGGAAAACGGATATTGGCCGGGTTCAACCTCATCCATCTGGGCCATCTGGACGTCCTTACCAGGCACAAGTCCGGCCTCCTGGATGGCCTTGATGGCAGGCCCCATGTGCGCCTGGGCAAGCAGGAGCGCATCCGGTTTCTCGGGCCCTGAAAAAAGGGAACGCAGGTAATCCGCCTCCTGGTGCTGGAGAAAAAAGCCCGACCACTCTTTTCTGAAGGCAAGCCCTTGCTCCAGAAGCCCTTCGAGAAATCCCGCGTACCTCTCTTCGGGCGTTTTGTAACGGCTTTCAGTCCTGCTGACCCAGGCCAGCCTGTGGCACCCTTTTGCCTTGAGTGCAGCCACAATGGCCCTTCCGGCCGCGCGGTGGTCGATATTAATGAAAGACGATTCCGGGAAATCGCGGTACAGGGCAAGGTGCGGGACACGGGTAAACCTGAGGTCCTCCAAAAACGAAGCATTGTGGGTTTCGGGCATAACGAAGACAAGCGATTTATGTGATTTGCATGCCTCCCAGTTCGATGGAAGGCGGATGTCGTTTCCGGAAAAACGGTCCACCCGCGCATTGTTTCCAAAGCCCTGAAGAAAACCCTGTTCGATTTCAGATGACCAGGAAAAGAGCGGGTTGCAATTGATGAGCGCAATGGCGTCAATTAGCGACCCATCTCTGTGTGAAGCCACAAAAGTGCCTTTGCCCTGTTCAGCAACGAGAATGTTGTCCCGGATCAGGTTCTTTATCACGTAATCCGCCGTGGCACGGGAGCAGTTGAAGGTTTTTGCCAGGCTGAAACGGGTGGGAGCAGTGTCCCCGGATTTAAGGCGTCCAAGCCGGATTTCATCCAGAATCCAGTTCATGAGCCTTGCTCGTTTTCCAGTTGTTCTTCTAAACTTATTTGGAATATTTACCATAAAACCTCTGAATCGGTTAAATTTGACTACTTGTATACTAATATAGAGTTTTATTTAGTAAAAAGCAATAACTTTTATAGTAATATGTTGTATTCTTGCAACGCACATATTTTAATACAATGTTATAAATAATGGCAGCATATTCAGTAATATGTGTCATACCGTCTCATTTTGTAGCATTCAAGCTATTATTTTTGATACTTTTATGGATTTAATATTTTTCGTTAATCGCGTAACTTGTTATAATAAAATGTCATGAGTAATTGTAATATAACGGCTGTCTTTTTGCATCTAAATAATATATATGGAGAAATATGAATATTTAGCTTATCTTTTATATATTAATCACGAAGGAGGATGTGAATGAAAAAATCTATCGGGTCAATTTATCTGCTCATGGCCATTTTTTCACTTGGTTTTTGTCAGGAGAATTCGCATCTGATTTGCGGGTTTGAACGGTCGGAAGTGCTTGGTTGGGGGGCCGTGATCCCGGATTCCGTCAATCGAGACAGCATGTTTAAACCGAACTCATTCGGTTATTATAAAAACCTGGGTACAGCCATAAAGGGGGATGCCACACAGGATAGTTTCGCACTTGCCAATAAGGTGACGAATAATTGGGGTTTCCTCAATCCCGGCAATCAAACCAGTTATTACGATATCCAGAGAATAGGAAAAATTCTAAATTTCCACGGTTTTTTCTCCAGGGCCTTGCCCACGGACTGGTCCGGCTATGCAAAGCTTTGGATTGATTTAAAAATACCGGGAAGCGTTGGTGCCAGGATTCGTTTGGAGCTGGAGGACAAATACCTCCGTACGCCCATTGTCCGAAATTATCAGGTCCCTGCCGGCCAATGGGTCACGTTGGAAGTGGATCTTTTGAGGGCGGTTTCTGAACGCGGGATGGATTTGACCCGGATGTCGGCCCTGCAGATGATGATCACCGCGTTGCTGTCGAGTATGGCGAGTTCGGATTCCCTTCGTCCGCGGGTGGATAATATTCGCCTGGCAGAGGCGGACGCGGAACCCAGCGGCGCCACGGTTTTATTGAACGATACCAGCAGCATGGTGGTTGTTCCTTCTGCCGGCGTGCCGGTCAACCTGGCCGATTACGCTTTAGCCGCGGACGGAACGGTTACCGAAGAAATTGAATACATCAACATTACCCGTGCCTCTTACGGAGTATTGGCGGCTCGTGAACGGGCCATCGGCGGGTTCGGGACAAGCGGCCTGATTGTGTATGCCAAGTCCGGTGTTTATCTTTCCGTGGATGCGGGCCGGACCTGGACTGGATTGAATGGGCTGGGTACCAATACCGTACTCAGCGGAAACATGCGCCAGCAGCGGGCCACGGTGCTGATAGACGGGACGGACATCATGGGCGCTTACGTTCCCTATTCCTGCGCCGGTGGCGGCGGCCGGACTGACTTGCTTTTCATTCGGGCAAACTATGCCAACGGTCATTACAGTTATGGCCCGGAAAAAACCTTTGAAACAGGCATCTGGCATTGTACGGACGCTCATCGCCTTTTTAAAACTGTTGGAGGACGAATCTGGGTTGCCTGGGGGCATGCCCCACGATGGGCCTGGGATTCCGGCGAAATTCATGCCAAATATTCCGATGATGGGGGCGCCACCTGGCAGGACGGCGGTCAAAATGGCTACATCGCCCTTTCCGGTTCAGCACCTTTTCTGACGGATTGGAATGGACAGGTCGCCTGTTTTTTTGGAGATAAATGGTCGTGTTTCAACGGTACGACCTGGTCAACCCCTGCAACCACCTTGAGCGGGGCAACGGCTTATTCCGTTGTCACCTCCCTGGAAGGTGTCCTTTACCTGTCTACGCAGGCCCCCAATCGGATTCTTCGTTACGAGGGAGGGGCTTGGAACGACATCACCCCGGCTTTTTTATCCAACAAGCCCTTGTTGACACGTTGTTCGGATCATATCGCCGCTGTTTGGGACGCCAGCAACACCGTCTTGATGGGAACGATTTCTCCAACGGAAGACTGGAATGGACCGCTCCAGATGGCCGCGATGAGAAGCACGCATGAAGGACTCGCCGTTCCCCAGCATTCTCCGGATGCCTTTGTCCCGGTGGCCTGGAGCACGTCGGATTCCGGCGGTCTTTACGTCCGCGCTTATAACATGGGTCAAATCGTGAAAACGGAAAAGACCCTCATGCCAACCGTCTCAATGGAAAATGGTCTTTTTCAAAGCCATCCCAATCCCTTCAACCATTCCATGCTTTTTCAATATCGGGTCATGGCCCCGGGTCCGGTCTCTTTAAAAATCTTTTCGGCGACCGGGCGGCTCGTCACGGAATTGGTCAAGGGCGAACAAATGAGCGGCCAATATACGGCTGCCTGGATACCCGATGGGTCCCTTTCAACGGGCATCTATTTTGCACGGTTGACGGCAAAGGATCGATCGTTCATTAAACAGTTGGTTCTCATGCAATAGGGGAGGGGTATGCCGATAAAAAACAACATGAAGGCCATATTACGGATCTTTTTTATCATGGCCATGGCAACGCATTGCTGGCCGCTTGAGAAATTGATATGTGGTTTTGAAAAAGAGGAATTAGCGCTCTGGCCCGGTTTAAACCTTATCGATTCTTCGGGTGTGGATTATGGATATAATGGGGCCCAGGCCGTTGGTTTTGCAATTCGAAATGACAGCAATGAAGCCACTGAGGGAAAATATCATTTTATCCACGAAATCTATCCGGCGGCCCCCCCCTCCGGGTTTCTTTCAACCCGACGATATGCAAGCTGGTACCAGGATTGGAGCATGGTTGAGAGTTACTGGGACACCAGCCGGGTACCGGTGGGTGAATATGGCGGCCCTGCAGATTGGATGTCGACCCGGTTTGCAAACCTCTATAATATGTATAAAATTCTTACCGTTATGGACAGTCTGAAGAAGTGGAGCGGTTATAGATGGCTCTGCATTGATGCGAAAATATCAGGGGAATCAGCAACCCTGCGCGTCAACGTGGAAGATCGCTGGAAACAAAGCAATTACCGGCACTATCTGCTCACCCCGGGCGGCTGGAAAACCCTCTGTTTTCCGCTTTCCGACATTGTACGGGTACAAGGCCTGGATTTATCCGAAATAATCAACCTTCGTATTTTGCTTTGCAGGACCACCGGGCCCTGTGTTATTGAATTTGACAACATTCGCCTGCTTGACACATTGGGTAATGCCAGCCGCCCCCTTGTATACGACAACAGCCCTCTTTTTCCATGGATTGTTGGAAGCGGCTGGTGGGGCAACAGCCCTTTAAAGACTACTCCGCCCCCGGTTTATGTCCCGCAGGAAAGAATAACCGGCCCGATCAATAAATCCATTACAGATAGAATTGCAACGGGAAGGAATACCTATAATTCCGTTTCCTCTTATGAAGATCCTGAAGGTGTCATACCCTATGACAATAACCGGATGCTGATTGCCCGATCCATGGTCGTTCAATCAAATCCTTCCCAGAATATTCAAAGCAACCCAAGAGCAACCATGCAAACAGTGGATGGCGGGCACACCTGGTCAAACCTGGCGGGTGAAGTAAATGGCTTTCCCACTATTATTGATAAATACTGCGCGTGGTCAGCCACGCCAAAATGGATGTCCGGGGATAATTTATTACGAGGAAACGGATATGTCATGGAAATGGAATGGTGTTCAACCCGGGGTGATAATGCAGGAATCCCGCTTTTCTGGCATTTTTACAAAATAGCAATGACCGGACAAAACAGCTGGCAGATTTTTCCAAGTACACCCCCTGAAACGAGCGATCCGCAAAAGCCAGAACGTGTCATCATGGGTTTTACGCCTCACTCGTGTGAAGTAAGAGGGCCTAAAATCATTGCCTTACCCAATGGAGAGCTCTGGTCCGTGTCGGGCACGTGGACCGCTTATACGAGGAATGGTACTTTTTTTGAATGTTCCTTTAGCCTGGATGGCGGACTGCACTGGCAGCATGTTAATGATAAGCCCTATGTTGCAAATGGTACCAATCCAAGGGGTTTTTCACCAGCAGAACCCATGCCGCTTGCGTATGACAACAAATTTTCATTGGCATTGTTCACCCAAAATTATATCGAGCTCCATCAATCCGATGGCAAAACCTGGACTTCGAAAGGAATTATTGGATGGCCTGGCTGGAGCAAGAGTGTAGGAGCGGTTGCATATAAGAATGACAGGATTTTCTTTTTTGTAGGAGATGTGGTCGCGCCCAAAAAATTGATATTAACAAGCTATCAGGACGGACAGTATACTGTAGCGGATTCTATTTGTGTTGCGGGTAATATATCGGGTTATAGAATGACGCTCTGCGGCCAGACGGTCTGGCTTTTTTGGATAGATTCGGATGATGGGGCCGTCAAATACAGGGTTTACGATATTCCGAGTGAAAGATGGATTACCGGTATTATGGAAGCGGTCAAAGACAATGATTTTCCCATTGGGTATCTTCATGTTTCGCAGACCTCGCCCCCGTCCCATGTTCCCTTGACTTATGTTCTATCCGGCCCGGTACCCGCCGGTTATGCAAATGAAAACGCTTATTTCAACAGCCAGGAATTTCCCAAAAACCCGGATCCCTGGGCCATCAAGACTGTTTATCTTCCCATCCCTCCGGAGCAGGCGGCGCTGGATTCGGATTATGACGGATTGGGTAATACAGAGGAAAACCTGCTGGGCACTTCCAATGGAAATCCCGACTCTGACGGGGACCATCTGCTTGACGGCCAGGAGGTCAATATACTGGGAACCGATCCGCTTTCCATGGATACGGACCATGATGGGGACAACGATGATGTGGAGTTGTATTATTACACGGATCCCCTCAACAGCAATAGGAGCGCGACAAAAAACACTTCTCCAACGGCATCGTTAACGGCCGATATCGCACAGGGCCAGGCCCCCTTAACGGTTTGCTTTGACGCCTCCCTTTCCTCGGATGCAAACAATGACGGTCTTTATTTTAAATGGAACCTGGATCACGTTGTCCCCCACTGGGCCTATGGTTATTTAAAAAATGACAACAATGCCTTGGAGGGCGGGAATAAAATGGTCTATACCTTTAAGGAGGGGGGCGTCTACCATGTAACGGTCACCGCCTATGACGGCCGGGGTGGACAGGACACGAAAGAAATAACGGTTTCGGTCAACAGCGCCGGTGTTGAAAATGGAGAAAATTTATTGATACGCATGGGCGTCGTCAACTGTTTTCCAAATCCCGCCACTTCTGACAGGGTGGAATTCACAGTGCAAAACGCATCCTTCGACTACGCCCAGGAGGGCAAAACGCAGAAGGCGACCCTTGGAATTTATAATATTGCGGGTCAGTTGTTAACGAAATGGGAAATGAACTGGAAGTTCGGCGCCCAAAAATCATTTGTTTGGCATACCAAAAACATTGCATCAGGGATTTATGTGGTAAGGCTGGCCAATGGCCCCAAAACATTTACAAAGCGAATCCTTCTTTCAAAATGAGGAGTCCCCTACCGTATCACCGCGATCTTCCTCACTTCCGCGCGTCCGTTTGCCTCCATTCTCAGGCAGTAAATGCCTGCGGGCGTATTACGGCCAAACCGGCAAACAACCTCATTCTGACCTTTGCTGAAGGGACCGCTGGCAAAGGTTTCGACCCGCCGGCCGTTCAAGCTGAAAAGACAAACCGACACATTCTGTACTGTCTTGAGGCTGAAGCGCACAACGGTTGAATGATTGGCGGGATTCGGATAATTCTGCAGCAAGGAAAATTTTACCGGGTCTTTTCCCGGCCCCTCAACGTTTGTTACGCCGGTCGAACATTCATCCGCTCCCATATCCCAGGCAGCGCCATAGGGACAGGCTTGCTCATCGATATCATGAGAGAACAACACCCCTAAGCCAAACCCCGGATCCGATACCCCATGATCTTTTGCCCCGGTGTCGGTAGAGGCCAAATGAAAGTCGTTATTATCATAATCCACAAATGTGAATGTTTGGGTTATTCTGTTCCCGGTCCCGGTCCAATTGCTTGCCGTGCTATCAGAAGAGGCATTATAATCAAAAACTTTGAAAGCTCCATTCGGAGGGGTAAGGGCCTTATAATCCGACCATCCATTATAGCATGATAAATTATTTCTAAGGATTCCCATAGGGTTATTTGTTACCGTTATACCATGCCCTACATTTTTTACAGAAGTGTTATTATAAACTTGAGCATTGCGTGCAAACGTGCTCACGTGAATGCCACACAAGGCATTATTATAGGTTATGTTATGATGAATGACGGGGGCGCGTTGATTATTGTCATCCTGACTTCCAGCATCTATTCCAGAGTAAGTGGAGCCACGGTTTATTCCATGCACAATATTATAGGCTATTTCCGCGTTGCATGCCGTCCAAAGTCCCCCGGACACCATATAATATGGATCCGCGGTTATTATCAAACCTATGATTTTAATATATTGACCCGGATTAATCAGATTAAAACCCATGGCAAACTTATAATGCTCTTTACCCATTAGCGTATAGCCGGATGCTGCTGTACCATTATGCCTCTGTCTTTGATTAACCTCGGTTGAGGTGTTGTATGGGGTATAAACATTTAAATAATTGTCTGGGCCTGTGGTGTAGTGAGCGTCACCAATGGCAACTCTTATTGTATCCGGCCCAGAATCATAATAGCAGGATATGTTAAGGATAACGTCCGCCGAGATTAAATTCTTGTTGTTGATATGATTTGAGTCGGTCGCGCCTTTAAGGGCATCTTGCAAATGGATGTATTCATGGGCAATGGAGGTCACGGCGGTTGACGCCAGGTCCTCCGGCACTGCCCCGAGTTTGGTAACAACATTCCATTGGCTCGTTGAAATCTTGGAGGCGATGTAATAAACATTCCCGCCTGCTGTCAACCTGTCGCCCACGCCAAGGTTCATGGCGGTTTGGGGTACGGTAAACGTTGCCACGCCCAAAACGATACTGACATTTCCCCCACTCGAATGGTCGGTCGTGTTTTGGCCTGCCGAATAATATACGTTCGTCGCCGCATGGACACCTGTGGTTACTGCAAACGAAAAAAGAAATAGGAGCATTGTTTTTTTTAGCATTGTATTTAACCCCTTTAATCCGGTTCAACGTATTAAAAAAGAACGCACCACCCGCTCCGCTTTCTGGGTTTTCATCCGGATAAAATAGAGCCCGGCGGCGGACTGGCGCATATCCACCCATCGTTTTTGGGAGAAGTTTTTCAGGCCTTCCGTTTCAAACCGTTGCACCACCTTTCCGCGGATGTCGTATATTTCAAAACGGGCCGGACCCGCGGCGCGGAAGTTCAGGAGGAACCCGGATGAAAAGGGCGAGGGAGAACAGGACAACTCCACCGGGAAATGATTGGACAGTTCCCGCTTTTCCACCGCAACGGCCTGTGGTTCAAACGCATAGACTTTGCCTTCGTCGTCCGCCACATAGAGCGTTTGGTAGGCGATGATAGGGGGGCCAAAATAACGGGTCCCGGGGTCGCCATGATAGGTCCACACCGTGTCCCCGGTCCGGATGTCCGCGCAATAGAGCGTGGCGTTGGAGGGGGTGCCGGTGACGCTATCGCCAACGGAATAATAAACATAATCCCCGGAGAGCGCCAGTCTTGTATTGAAATTTCCCCAGAGGCTGGAAGAGGCATAGCCGCCTTGACTTATTCGGAAGGTGCTTTTTTGAGAATGATGGGTGCTCCAAAGAAGGGTCGTGTCCGTTAAATCATAGCCGCAGATTTCCGGTCCGATAAGCCCGGAATCAATGGCCGCACCGATCGTTTTACTTCCCCTGATCGGAATGTTATAGCCGGACACCACGACAACATTCCCCTTAATGGCATAATCCTGTATCGGCAAAAAGAGAAAACGCTGATACCGTATGGCCAGCGTGTCTATTCCCTCTCCCTGCCAGGGCAGGGCGAACCGCTGAAGGCATTGCCGGGAAACCGCATCATAGGTGTAGAAATAGGCGCCCCAATGATCCCCCGCTTTTTCCACGCCGGCAGCATATAATTTTCCATCCCGGTAAATAGGACTGCGGACGAAAAAGGGACCGGATTGGATCGGTGGATTGTATGTACTGGACGTTTCCAATTCCACCGGGCAGCCGATAGACCATTGTTGTGCACCTGTTGTCCCGTTATAGGCCGTGATATCGCCTGCCTCAATGGTCCTGAGTACGGTCCCATCCGGCAGGAAGGTCACCGGATTGGAGGCGCCCTGTCCTATTATGTAGAGTGCACCGGTCCAGGTTAGAATGCGCCATGAGACAGACCAATCACTTGAACCGTTTATGGGGTTTGCGGGAAAAAGAGAACATGTGGAACCGTCAACGGCCGTGCCACCGCAAAAATAGGCGCGTCCGTTGAAGAAATTAAGGAAGCCGGTATTACCCACTCCGTAAGAGGTTTTTTCTCCGTTGTTCGCGAAGGCGGCATAACCGCAATGGTGAAAACTGGAGGTGAATGTGCGGGAGAGGCCCACCCCTGAAAAGACATAGGAGTAATGCTCGGTAAAGGAATTCATCCAGAGCGAATCCCCGTTCCCGGGATCATAGGCGTGAACCGACATGGTTGACGGATAGCCGTATTTTCGGGTCATGGAAAAGATTTTCCCGTATTGGGCGTACACGAGGGGAATGTCGCTGTGGCGAGTGAGGACCTCTGCCGCCATCTGTCGTTTCGACCATTTCAGTGTAAATGGAGGCACCAGAGAATCATTGCTTAGGCGGGTATTGTAGGGGTCGTGGTGAAAGGTGGGCCACACATCGCCGGATGCGGGGGGGAGGGAAACGGTTGCCAACACGCTCATGGCGCTGGTGTCGCCCGTTTCCGTAATGGATTTGACGGCAAAATAATAGGGGAGGCCTGCATCCAACGGGCCGACTAAAAGCGACTCGCGGACCCCCAAGAAGGCGGGAGTCGGAGCCTGCTTACAGAGGATGCGGATATCCCCCGCATCCGTAAATTCCGCCTCGGAAAATGGGCTTTGGCGATACCGGATGAGATAAGCCGAGGTCTGGCCGCAGTCCGCCATGGTTCCCGGCGCGGTCCAGGAAAGCATGATTGTCTGAGAAGGCTCGTCGGCCCGTGCGGACAAATCCGTGATGGCAGGCGGCGGTGAGCTCGCCAGCGTGTGGAAAGCGGTGATGGCTGATTGCGAGGTACCGTGGAGGTGGTCGCTGCATTCCACCTGGAAATAAACCGCGCTGTTCTCCGCGAGTCCGCTTAATACTACGGTATGGGAGAACGAGGCGGAATTTGAGGAAAGAACAGTGGTCAGGGAAGAGGGACCGCTGCCATAGCGTAATGTTGAGAAAACAGGCAGGGCGGTCGTCCAGGTCACAACCGCCGACGTCTTACCCACCTGGCTGACGCCTATGTTCCGGATGTCCGGAAGGGCCAGCACATCCTCTCCGCGTTCATAGGCGCCCATGTCCCATACCGTGCCGCGCGGATACCCGTCCGCATCCACAGCAGCAGGATAATCCGTGGAAAGATTCGTGCTGTGATCAACCCCCGGGCTCGTTTCCGACAGGTGGACGTCCTCACTGCCGGACGCGGAATCAATGAACCCGATACCGCTCAACGAGGAGACATTAGTGGAGTGGGTCCCCGGCAGGTTTGTGACCCGTCCAAGATTGTAATCGGAAAACGTTGTGTCATAAGGGCCTGTGAAATAGGTCCCCCCCATGATGTTATTGCGATAGACGACTTTTTGGTTTTCCGAGTAAACATCCGCCAGGAGGGTGTTATTGTCAAAATAAACGGATGTTGAGAAGGTACCCGTTATCTGTATCCCGCGGATGCCGGCGTCCAGGTTCCTAAGAATGACACTGTTGAAAACACGCGCTCCTCCGGCTTGGATGGTAATGCTGTTCCATAGAATGTCCGAGATGAGGCATCCTGTGACAATGCAATTCGAGGCAAGCAGGCGGATTCCATGGTGGTAGCCGGTTCGATAACCTTGAATGGAGAGACCATCCAATTCAACGTAGCTTTGCTCGACATTCAGGGTCGCAGGGGTTTCCTGCCACGTTTGTGTCAGGAAGGGGCGGAGACGGAATCCCTGGTCTCGCTTTCCATTGTGACGGTGGCCCTCTGCTACGCGAATGATAAGACGATTCTGGGAACCGGTTTGCCAACCGGTGATTTTAAAGGAAGCGGGCACCGTGATGCCGGAGGGGAAATCGTCGAAACAAAGGAGAATTTCATTTTCACCACTGGAATAGCGTGTGACAGCGGTCAGGTTGCGTTTTTGAGCCAGCTGCCAGGAGGTGAGCGAGGTGAACCAGCTGCCGATGATTCCCCTTCCCGTGGCCGGAGAGACGCCCAGTTTCTCTTGATCCGCTACAATGAGACTGCCGGTTCCGGCATCCTGTCCGGTCACTGAGAATGAATGGCCTGACGCGTCTCGAAAGAGATCGTGGAGCCGCAAGGTTCCAACAGGGAGAGGAGTGGTCAGGGTGAGGCTAAAGGGGCCGTTTCCCTGCACGGATACGACGGATACTTCCTGAAAACGGTTGCCAAGCGTATGGGTGATGTCCTGGGCCGGATAGATCAGAACCGTAAGGCAAAGGACAACCAGGGCAAAATTGCGCGACATTATTTTTCTCCTATTTCACAAGCACCATCATTTTCGTTGCCGTGTAATCGCCCGCTTTCAATCGTATATAATAAATACCGGCCGCCTGTTGGACGGGTTTCCAATTAACCCGATAAATGCCAGCCGGCTGGTTTCCCTCAGCGAAATGCCTGACAAGCCGCCCGGTCCTGTCGTAGATACTGAGCGACACCTGGGCGGAATTGGCAAGCTGGTACTCGATGGCCGTTGAGGCCGTGAACGGGTTGGGCAGGCTCCGGAGATTCGCTGAAAACGCGGCGGGCCGGGACAGTTCTGATTTAATCAACCCGGCTCCGGTGATTTTAATCGCCAGTTCCCGGCTGGCCGTATCGGCGTTCGCATCCGTCACCTTGACCCTGAAGGTATAAGCGCCCGTTTGCGTTGGCGTGCCGCTGATGTCGCCGCTGTCCGATAAAACGAGCCCGGCCGGGAGTGCGCCCGAAACCAGGCTCCAGGTATACGGAACCGTGCCCCCAGCGGCCTGTATCCTGGCAGTATAGGCTTGGTCCACAATGCCGTTAAAAAGGCTCCAGTTTGCCACGATCAGTTTGTTGTCAGCGGGAATCTTGGCGAATTTTATCCACGTGGACACGTTTGTGCTTCCGCCGAACTGGTCCCAGAAGACCGCTGCGTACGTGGGCGGGCAAAAGACAGGGGCGGCCAGCCGGTTGATCGGAATCGTCCCCGTACTCAGTGTCACGGCCGCTTCCCATGTCCCTTCTTTCCATTTGCGGTATTTCACTGTCGTTCTGTTATCAACATAAAAGCAATAGACCTGGTTGCCGCTCGCCGTGAGGATGGATTCCGTGACCTGTCCGCTTTCCAGCACGTCGGTCTGCCAACTGCCCCCGCGCGCAAGATGGTTGACCACGAGATCCGTGGGCTGGCCGCCATTCACATCGCTGTATTTTCCGCCTTTGCACAGAAACAGGTGGTCATTATCGATGGCCGTTCCCGTAAGTTCGCTATAACCGTTGCTGTTAAAGCCCCCCCAGGAAGGAATCGTCTGGCTGCTTTCCCAAGCGGTGCCGTTGTGGATCTTCCAACTGCCGCCGTTAAGGGAGAAATTGGCCACTCCCGTACCATACGGAAGGAAAACGGAACCCGGAATCACGGTCCCGGGAAAAATGAGCACGCTGTCCGGTATCGGATCAACGCCGGGCTGGTACCATGGGCGGGGATTTTGCGTGCTTCCGGGCAGGCTGGAGTTTTTGCACGGCGCCCAGGTATAGCCGTCGTCATCCGAATATTTTCCCAATGTTCCACCCCATCCATCGACGATATTGGCCCATATTCGGCCGTTGGGAAGCATCAACGCTGAATTGAAGCCGGGGCACTTGATTATTTGTCCCAGGATTGAAAACCGGTCTTCCGCCCAGCCGTCGCCAGTCAGGACAAGCCGCCTGAAAAAAATGTCCACCGGCGGATGATAGGAAGCGCAGTTCTGTGCCCCGGTAAAATAGATACTCCCGAGGAAATAGTCCGCCGAAGCCAGTGCACGCCAGTACCAGTGGCTCATATTGGTCGGTTTCGTGACGCCTCGGGTGATCCCGCCCCAGGTCTGCCCGCCGTCAAAACTGCCCATGGCCAGGATGCCGTAGCCTTCCGTCATGGTCGATTTGGACTGGAGGGCCCCGGCCACGCAGGACTTTGACAGAAACAGGAGCCGGTCATTGTCGTAGGCCACCACGCCGCGCCGAAGGTTCTGATAATAGGTGGTTCCGCTTCCCCCGAAGTGGCCGAGCGCACAGGCGTAGGCGCAGGGCGCGGTCAGCACGGTCAGGGGGCCGATGGCCGTGGTGACCGGCGAGAGGTTACGCACCAGCTTCTGCTTGTCGCGCGTTGCCAACAGGTTTTTCACCACTTTTCTGCCAAAAGGTTTTACGTCGCCTTCCATTTCAACAAGGGGATAGTCCGGGGCCCCGCTGCCGACCAGGCGGATGTTTTCAATCCGCAATTCCGTATCGCCAAAATATCCGTCAAAACGCAGGGAAAAACCCTGGATGCGCGTCAGGTCCAGTTCGCCGATGTCCGCCAGCGCCTTCAGCGGGAAATTGCAGGTTGACCACTGCCCGGCCGGCACGCGGAACTTGGCCACGGGCGTGTACATCCCGACATGCTGCGCACTGAGGGTGGGGCCACTCGCATCCTTGACCAGCATGCCCAGGGTCGCGTCCGAAAGCGTGCTGTAGACGTCGAAGCGTATATAATTATAGGCGGACCAGTTTCGAGGCGCTGCACTGCGATTGCTCAATTCATCATCCAGTAATTGCGTGTACCGTTGATGATACCAGTCAAGAATGTTATGATAATCATTAACCGGGGGTTGGGCTGTAAGTCCTGAATAACTGCCTTGTTGATATTCCTTTATCCATGGGTTTCCGCCGGAGTCATAAGGGCTGGTGGCATCTATTATTATCGGATAACTTGCGGAGATGTTTTCAGCCCCGGTAGTAGCAAAATAGGTGGAGCACTCCGCGGCGGAATAGAGAACCTGTACATTCTGTTCCGCTCCGATAGCCGTTGTCCAGACCGCAAAGGCCGCGATTAAGACAAACATCGTTTTATAGTGGTTCATCATAATAACCATCCTTACATTTGCGACGGAGTTTCCAGCTTATACCCGGCCTCAAAGCGTTAGCGCCCACGGGCGCTCATCGTATTAACATGATTTTCCGTACTGACGAGTTCCGTCCGCTTTTGAACTTAATAAAATACAGGCCGGGAGTTAATCCTTTTGGCTGCCAGGTAATAGTATGAAGGCCAACGGAATTGCTTGTATTCAAGACCGTTTCTACAAGCGCCCCCTTTGTGTTGTAAATGCGGAGGGAAACATCCCCCTCTTGGGCCAGCTGGTACTTAATCGTCGTTTCATGGGTAAAAGGATTGGGAAGGTGGCTTACAAGAGAAGAAGCCTTTATAGTGTTTGCTCCGTTGTTAAGGACGCTTGTATTTGCATCAATAACAATGGCAAACTCTTTTGAGACGGTATCGGAATTATTATCTGTCACTTTTACTGTAAAGGTAAATGTACCGGCAGTTGCAGGAGTACCGGCTATGGAACCACTGCCATTCATTGAAAGACCCTCCGGAAGATTACCGGAGATTAATGAAAACACATAGGGGACTGTTCCTCCCGCCGCCTGTATTAACGAGGAATAAGCGGCGTCTTTAACGCCGTTTCCGAGCGCTATTGTAGCAATGGTTAATTCCAGATCAACAGGTATTTTTGCGAATTTAACCCAGGTCGCTATTGAAGCACTGCCGCCATACTTGTCCCAGAAAACACAGGCGTAGGTGGGAGGACAATGGTTCGGGGCGGCCAGCCTGCTCACCCGCTCGGTTTCAATTGAAACATCAACCGCCGGGGCCCAGACATTGTCTTTCCATTTGCGGTATTTTACCGTCCATGTGGAATTTGAATTTAACTTCACATAAAAACAGAAAACAGCATTGCCGCTTGCCGACAGGATGGATTCCACCACGCTATCCTTTTCCAGCGTATCCAGTTTCGGGGGCCCGTCTTTTGTGAAATTGATGGCAGAGAGGCTGGTCGGGCCCGGGCCTGTTGTGTTGTTATAGGAACCGCCTTTAACAAGAAAGAAGTGGTTGTCGTTAATAATACTGGTTGCTGAAAAAGAGCCTGTCCCCCATGTCGGAAGTGTTTGCCCGTTTATCCAGCTTGTCCCATCGTGTATTTTCCATGTTGTGCCGCCTGAGAAAACAGCGACTCCGTTATGGCCGTAAGGCAGTATGTAGGGTCCCGGCACTTCTTCGCCCGGGAAATTCAGGACTGAATCCGGGACCGCATCAACGCCGGGCCGGTACCAGGGACGCGGATTTTGTGTGGAGCCTGTTAACGAGGCGTCTTTGATCCGTCCGAACGTAAAACCGTCATCATCCGAACTTTTGCCAATATTGCCTCCCCAACCGTCATTCCCTATTGCCCATATACGGCCGGATGGCAGGCGCGTGGCCTGCGCAACACCAGGACATTTCTGTATCTGGTCTAAAATGGAAAACCGATCCTCTTTCCAGCCGTCACCCGTAAAAATCAAACGCCTGAAAAACAGGTCCACACAGCCGTGATACGATGAACAGTTCTGTGTGCCAATGTGATAAACATCGCCGCTGATATAATCGGCAGAAGATGTTCCGCGCCAGTACCAGTTGTTGAATTGGGTGGGTCGTGTCTCGCCTTCCGTAATGCCGCCCCATGTTGCTCCGCCGTCAAAACTGCCCATGGCAAGAATGCCCCCGCCTTCGCACCAGGATCCGCTTACAATCGGGCTTGGATAGCTTGCCTTCAAGAGAAACATAATGCGGTTGTTGTCATAAGCGGATACGCCGCGCCGGAGCGTCTGATAATAGGTGCCTCCATTACCGCCAAAATGGCCCAGTGCGCAGGCATAGACACCCGGAATATTGACCACGGTTACAGGCCCCAGCGGTGAAACAGGGCCCAACGCGCGGACCATTTTTTGGGCGTCCCTTGAAACATGAAGCGTGTCTTCCTTACAGACTTTGCGTCCAAACGGTCGAACGGCTTCTTCCATCTCAATGACGGGTAAATCGGGTGTTCCGCTCCCTACCAGGCGTATTTTCTTGAATTGAATTTTCGTATCGCGTTCCCAGCCGTTGACTTTCAAGAAAAAACCCTGCATCTTGCTCAAATCCAGTTCGCCGATATCCGCAATCTCTTTTAAGGGATAATTACAGGTGTACCATGCGCCGGCCGGGACCCGAAAAGTACTGACTGGCGTAAATTTACCCCTATAGCCTGCCGTCAATTTCAGCCCGGACGCATCTTTTACCAAAAGACCTAAAATGGCTGCTGCCGAATCCGAATAGACGTCAAACCGGAGATAATTGTAGGCCGACCAGTCTTTTTGGGTGTTTCGGTCATTGCATTGATGATCCATCACAGAAAGATAGCGCTGAGAATACCATTCCCATACATTATGATAATCGTTTACCGGCGGACGGGCCGTCAAACCCGAATAATTCCCGGTTGCATAGTCTTTTATCCAAGGCCTTCCTACTGGATAGGCTTGTGAATTGAGATAGACCGGATATCCTGTCAGATGTTCCGCCACAGCACCCGTCAGTTTCGCCTCTATTGAAGAATCCGTATAAAAGACCATGACCTGCTCTTCCGCGCCAAAGGAATTCATTGCCAATAAGATAAGAAGGGCGGGAACAAGCAACGCGTTGGATCTTTTCTTAAGAATGGAATGTTTCATCTTAACCCACCTCCATTAATTAACGTACCAAGACAAGTTTCCGGGTCACAGCCTGTTTGCCACTTTCCAATCGGACCAGATAAACACCCGGAGTGGAAATCGTCCATGAACCGATGGTCATTTTATGTTCGCCGGCCGCTTGGGGACCCTGGAACAATTTTTTTATCAACCGGCCCTGCAGGTTATAAATCGACAAACGCACCTCCCCCTGGCTGGCCGTCTGATAACGGATAACGGCCCTGCCGTTGAAGGGATTGGGGGCGGATTGTAAAAACAAAGAGGGGCCGCTCCGCGCCGTTTTTTCAACCACGAGGGTCCCGTAACCCGCGGAAGCCTCCTGTCCCCTGCCATCGGACACCGTCATCCGGGCCCCCTGAATGTCCGCGGGCACTATCAACCGCGGACCTTCCGCATAACGGATATCCCCTGTCGCGGTCCTGATTTCCCAGGAATAACGAAGGCCGTCACCGTCAGGATCCGTTGTCCCGCTCCCGTCCAGCATGAGATTATTGCCAGATGTTTGAAACGTCAGCGTTGCTGCCGGCGCCCCGTTGAGGGTAACGGTCCTGGCGGCGTCCTTCGGATTCGTATAATTGTAAAACTCCAATGCGTCGTTATCACCGTCGCCGTCAGTGTCCTGATTTTTCGGATTGGTGCCCAGCAACACCACCTCCTGGCCGTCCCAGAGTCCATCGTTGTCGCTGTCCGGATCAAGGGAATCCGTTCCAGCCGCGGCTTCCGAACTGTTCTCCAACCCGTCATAGTCCGGATCCAGCGCTTCCTCTTCGGAATCGATGGGGATTTTATGCAACTGGATAAGGATGGTGTCGCTTGTTGTCGACAGTTCCTGGACCACGACCGGAACATGGGAAGGGGGGCAGACCGTAGCCAGTTCGAAACGGACGATCTTCCCGGTTGCCTGTACAAGTTTGATGTCGTCTGTCCAGCGGTCCTGGTTGATGAAATATTTTTTACAGTAAATGGCGTTGGCCGTTGTGTCGACCCATAAATACCACAGCCTTTCTCCGCATAGCGTCAACCTGGAACTCATGGCCGCGCTGGTTTTCAGTTTCTGCCAGGTCCCGGCGACTCCGTTGTGGAACTTGAGAAAAGACATTTCACCCGAGGAACCGCTTTGGATACCCATAAAAACCGTGCTGTCTTTGTAGCAGACCGCGGAAGAAACGCCTCGGTCATAATCCAAGGTCTTTAACTTTACCACCGAAGTCCAGCTCTCGCCATTCCCGACGATGTAGTTAAAGACATTGCTCTCTCTCAGAACGCACAACGCTTTGCCTTGATAGGGGACCAGGTATTGCGGAGCCGATACGCTGATGCCGTTCGTATTATTCCCATTTGCATAAACAGCCGCGCGGTTGCCGGGACCATATTGCCAACGGTTGCCACCGTCATCGGAATAACTCGCATTAAGGGAATAAGGGCCTGCATCAGGATTCAGGTGGTTGCTGATCATGGCGGTTAATATCCGGCCTGAGGGAAGGACGGTGCTGCGGGTGGCGCCGAAGCAGCCCCGCAATACGTCATTATAGACCACCACGTTGGGATACTGTGGCTTGGTGGTATGGGTCTGTTCCGGATAGACCTGCCAGCCGCTTCCATTCTGACTCACCCGGAAAAAGTACTGGTACATGGAAAAACCGCTGCCGGGCGCGTAGTCTCCGCACCAGCCCATATAGTTGATATAGCCTGTTCCACGAAGCATGTTGTCCGAGAAGGCAAAGGAATTAAGGGACCCTCGGTCCGGCTGGTAATAAAAGGCCAGGGGCCAGGTCCCGGCCGTATTGTCCGAGCGCCAGCTTTTTCCGCTGTCTACCGAACCAATCCAACATCTTTCCGTATAACCGCCCCCTGCGCTGGCATTGGGCGTTGGGGGAGTGCCCCAGGGCACATAACACATCGCCCGTCCGACAAATCCGTATTTTACATTATCGAATGGAATGACACCCTGTTGATAATTAAAATCACGGGCATCCCCTCTGTTTTTGGCTATGGGCAAAGGCGCGGAAACAGCGAGCTTTCCGGTCTGATGCACTGGGACCGTATAAGCCGGAGGTGGAGTCACGGGCGGCTTGTAAACACTGGTCAACAGCCAGGGCTCTTTGATACTGTTCGCTTCGGTCAAAAGCGGCAGGATCGGCGCAACATCCGTGGTCACCAGCCGGATGTTATCGATAAATACGTTGGTCGCCCCATGGACATTTCGGACATATATCCGGAAATCCTTCACATCGGTCAGATCGATGTTCGACACCCAGGCCAAATCTTTTAACGGGAAACGGACCGTAAAATACTGGCCCGGTGTTATAAAATAGAGCGCGCGGTTGGCCGGACGGTCACTGGCCTGGACCATGGCCCAGAGTTCCACGGCCGCATCGGTCGATTTTACGTCAAAGTAAACGTAATCATAACCGCTCCAGTCCTGCATGTCGGCCGGTAATTTATCGATGATCCGGAACAGGGAAAACATGACATTGAACCGGTTCACGACATATTCCACAGCACCCGTGTAACCGCCCAACCATGTGCGGGTGGAATCAAAGAATCGGGAGCTGGTGATTTCCGAATAATCCTGATACCAGCTGGCATGATGGCGGAACAGCTTGATGGCGGGCGGGCTGCTCGCGAAAATTTCGTGGCAGTTGAACCACTCGCCCTGGGTGGCGTTGGCCGCATCATGGCGTGTCAGAAAACCGGTATAGTAGGGAACAGAGTAAACGATTTCATTGGTATCCCCTTTGCCGGCATAAATGGAGACCGCCGAGGTGGCGGCTATCCAGGACGTCATTTCAGTCTGTTCAAACCCGCAGATTAGTTTCTCCGTGGAAAAACTCAGACTGAAAACGCATAGAAGGGAAAAACATGTAATGAAAGGTCTGGTAATTTGAAGATTCATCTCCTACCTCCAGTAAAGCGCATAAGCAGTTAAAGATGGCCAGCCGCCTCCGCTAATGCGGAAGGCTGTTGGTCATCCAAATAATCATTTCATCAAAGTGATTCGTTGGCTGTAATTGAAGTGGTCGGATTTCAAAGTCACAATGTACACGCCGCTCGGTTGATTGGCCGCATTCCAGACCACCCTGCTGTTGCCGACGCCCGCGGACAAGTCCGCAACCAGCTTTCCACTGGCACTGAATATTTTCAAGGACGCGCCGCCTTTTTTTATCCTGGAATCAATCTGCAGGGTGGTTGAAGGGTTGAATGGATTGGGGACCGCTTTTAAAAGGGGTGGTCTGGCGGCAACCGGCGTGTAAGAAATATTAAGGCCCGTTACCAAATCATAATTGAGGAACCGGACGCCGCCCTGATGCGCACCCGCCGCATCATTGGAATAATCCCACATCAGGGGAATCCGGCCGGCCGGGCATTTTGCGGGAACCCCCATCTGATAAAAGCGCTCCGATTGCGTCACGAGGGTATCCGCTACGGACCAGTTGTTGTCTCCCAGCCGTTTTTTAAGAAAGATGCGATACTGCCCGCCCGAGCTGTCGGCCCACAGGCAATAGACGCTGCCTTCGCAGATGGTAACGGCCGCGCGCCCGTTTAAATCAGTGCCCCAGATGCCGTCCAGATACGTATCACCTTTGATGGCGGTGTTAGGTGAATGATAGGCTACAATAGCGGTGGTGCCGACATCTTCTATAATCCATGTATCATTAATGAGCGCCGCGACCTTGACGTTGCCCGCGCCCACCATCGCGACGAAAATGCTGTCATAATTCGCTCCCATGACGGCAACGCAGTTGGCACTGTAACCGGCGCTGATGACGCTGAACGTTGACCACGTCTGGGGAACGCCGCTGCTGTCGGGCAGGGAATAGGCCCATCCGAGTTTTCCGGAGGAAGCATACGAAGTTTCCTTGCCGGCCCAGATGACGGCGACCCCGTTTTTATACGGTACCGGGAAATAGGGGCCGTAATTGTTGCCGTAAAAACCGATCACGCGTTTGTTGTCGACCGCCTGCCAGGTCTGCCCGCTGTCGTTGGAATACTTGGCGTGCATGCCCTGTCCCCAGAAAAAGCCGCCATGGTACCAGATCTGCCAAAGCTGGCCGGAAGGAAGTTCCGTGGCCGAAGCCGGCTGGCATTTGCTGGCGCTGTCATCGACCATGTAATGGGGCTGAAGATCCCAGGTGCTCCCGTTATACTTCACCTTGCGGTACCAGATGGGAGAGGCGCGGTTGTCGTCGCACTTGAAAAACCCGCCGCACAAGATATCGTTGTTGACATAACTGTGATGGTAAACCACGTTCTGCGTGTTCATCGTGTAGCTTTTGGTCGAGATGAAGGGGTAGGTGGTCAGCGCGGTCGGTATGGTTTCCGCCCAGATTTGGCTCTTCGCCGAAGTCGTGCCGGTTATGTTTTTCCAGGTCAGGCCCCCGTCAAAGGTGACGGTCGCGTGTTTGGTGGTGATGGAGGCGAAAATCTTGTTTGCGTCCACGGCAACGAGGCCGTAACGGCAGACCGTATTGTAAGCGCCGAAAGCGCCCCGGCCCCAGAAGCCCTGCATGTCGGTGTTCGTCATATAAGGCACCTGGACGGGCCCAATTGTTGCGGCAAAGAGACTTAATGCTGATGCCAAGACAAGAAAAAAAGAAAGAACCGTTCTTTCCGAAAACCATTTTTTTTGAAGATGCATGGGAAGCCCTCCTTCTATGTTATTTTAATGGGTGTCGTTTCCCTTTTTATTTTCGATGGACGCTTATTTGACCCGCACCATCATTTTCGTTGCCGCATAGTCCCCCGCTTTCAATCGTACATAGTAAATTCCGGCCGCCTGCTGGACGGGTTTCCAATCCACCCGGTGGATGCCCGCCGGCCTTGTTCCTTCCGCGAAACGTTTGACAAGCCGTCCGGTCCGGTCATAAATGCTGAGCGCCACCTGCGCGGAATGGACGAGTTCATACTCGATGGCGGTGGAAGCCGTAAACGGGTTGGGCCGGCTCCGGAGATTTGCTGAAAGCGCGGGCATGGAGAGCTCTGTTTTTGTTGACCCGGCTGCGCTGATTTTAAGGGTCACTTCCCGGCTGGCCGTATCGGTGTTTGCATCCGTCACCCGGACCCGGAAGGTAGAGATACCCGCCGCTGTCGGGGTTCCGCTGATGATGCCGCTGTTCGACATAACAAGACCCGTGGGCAGGTTCCCGGAAACCACGGCCAGGGTATAAGGAGTGGTTCCGCAAGCGGCCTGCACGCTGGCCGTATAGGCAACGTCAACCGTACCGGCCGGAAGCATGGCGGTGGCCATGAGAAGGTCGTTGTCCGCCGGAATCTTGGCGAATTTTACATAGGTCGCCCGCGAGCTGCTTCCTCCGTACTGATCCCAGAAGACGGCCGCGTAGGTGGGCGGGCAGAAGACGGGCGCTGCCAGACGGTTAATCGTGTCGGTCTCGGTGCCTACGGTCACCGCGGCCTCCCATACCCCGTCTTTCCATTTCCGGTATTTCACGGTATTATTGCCTGTGACATAAAAGCAGAACACGACATTTCCGCTTGAGGTGAGAATGGATTCCGTCACCTGGCCGCTTTCCAGCACATCGGTCTGCCAGCTCCCGCCGCTCGTCAGGTTCGTCACCACTAAATCCGTGGCCGAAGCAATGGTGGTATTGCTGTATTTTCCGCCCTTGCACAGGAAAAGATGGTCGTTTTCAATGGCCGTGCCCGTGACTTCGCTGTAGCCGGAGGTGTTGAAAGAACCCCAGGAAGGAATGGCTTGGTCGCTTCCCCAGCTTACGCCGTTGTGCACTTTCCATTTATCGCCGGCATAGGAAAAATTGGCCACGCCGTTGGCATAAGGTAGAAAAACGCTGCCCAGAATGATTTCGCCGGGATAAACAAGCACGCTGTCCGGTACGGGATCGACGCCCGGCTGATAAAAGGGCCGCGGATTCTGCGTGCTGCCCGATAATGTGGAATTCTTGCAGGGGACCCATGCAAGGCCATCGTCATCCGAATATTTCCCAAGGTCGCCGCCCCATCCATCACAAACATTGGCCCATAAACGACCATTCGGCAGCATCGTTGCCGCAGACCATGGCGGACATTTTAACACCTGTCCCATAATCGCGAAACGGTCTTCCACCCAGCCGTCGCCGTTAAAGGCCAGCCGCCGGAAAAACACGTCAACCGGCGAATGATAGGAACCGCAGTTCTGAACACCGGTAAAATAGACGTCGCCGTATAAATAATCGGCCGAAGCCAGTGACCGCCAGTACCAGTGGGTAAAAAGCGTGGGCCGCGTTTCGCCCCGGGTGATGCCGCCCCAGGTTTGTCCGCCGTCAAAACTGCCATACGCGGTGATTCCGCCGCCTTCGCAGGTGTTTGCGTCGGGACTTTTAACGACACTGGCCAATCCCGAAGTCTTGAAAAGAACGAACAGGCGATCATTGTCATACGCTACCACGCCGCGGCGGAGATGCTGATAATAAGTCGCGCCGCTTCCGCCGAAATGGCCGGTGGCGCAGGCATAGGCGCCGCCCACGTTGACAACCGTCGAGGGCCCAACCGCTGATGAAACGGGCGCCAGGTTCCGTACCAGCTTGCTTCCGTCACGCACGATGTTCGTGCCCTTCACCACGCGCCGGCCAAACGCTTTTGCTGCTCCCTCCATTTCCACAAGCGGATAGGCGGGATCTCCGCTTTCCACCAGGCGGATGTTTTCAATCCGTATTTGTGTGTCACCCAGGTATCCGTCATAACGCAGGATAAATCCCGTGATGCGCGTGAGATCCAGTTCCCCGATATCGGCCAGGGCTTTCAGGGGAAAGTTGATTGTCTGCCATTGACCGGCTGTCATATGGAACCTGGCTACGGGCGTATAAAGCCCGGTATATTGCGCGTTGATTCTTGGACCGCTGGCATCCTTTACCAATATACCGAGCACCACATCGGATACCGTACTTTGGACATCGGCGCGCAAATAGTGATAGGCCGACCAGTCGCGCTGGTTGTAGCGGTTGGACTGCAAATCGTCCCGTAGACTGGTGTAACGTTGATGGTACCACTCGAGAATATTGTGGTAATCATTGAGCGGAGGCTGCGCGGTCAGGCCGGAATAATTGCCGTCCTCGTAACTTTTAATCCATGGTTTTCCAACCGGATAGGGAGTCATTGCATTAATAGTTATCGGATACCCTGCGCTGATATTTTCGGCGCCATTGGTCGCCCAATAGGTGGAACATTGCTCGGCGGTATAGAGCACCTGCACGTTCTGTTCCGCTCCGATAGCTGCCGTCCATATCGCAAAGAGTGCGATTGAGGCGAAAATCGCTTTAAAGTGTTTCATCATTTCCATCCCTTTGTTTAACCAACACCCAATTAATAATATATATAATAAAGAGCAAAAAGTAAAAAACAAGTTATTTGATTTTCAGAATATAAATGCAAATCATATACCAATATCACATCATATTATTATTCAATAGTATGATGTGATATTTAAAAAAATATGGGCTTATTATAAACGTTTAAACGGAGTCATTTATAGCCATATGACGTCATATGACATCAGATGCACATTGTTGAGACGGAAATTCGCTATTTTTTTATACTC
>JAZDKP010000003.1:0-41836 GCA_043802925.1 Fibrobacterota bacterium
GTCAACCCTGTAGGCGTAGCTGGCGAGACTGGTGTCGAGGTTTCCGGTGGCCGTGGCGTAAGTGAACCCCTGCCCGGCGCGCGCCGCGTACTCCCATTCGTCCTCGGTGGGCAGGCGAAACCCCGTGGAATCCCAGTGGACCCCGGGGCCGGTGAATGGAGAAACGTTCGGGCTCCAACCCGTGGTATCGTAACACTGGGTTCGACCTTCGAGCTGCGTGCGTTTGATGCAATATCGAACCGCGTCGAACCAGGTGACGCTGTTGCGCGGAAAACTGGAAGGCAGCGTGTCGAGGGAGTCCTGCATGACGCGCATCCACTCGGTACGCGTGATTTCGTTGGTGTCCATGTAGAAGGAGTCGGTCACGAACGCGGTGTCGCCGGTGCCGTCAATGAAACCGCTGGCGACATGGTTGGTATCGATAGTGTCGGGGGTTCCATGATGAACAAAATATACGGAATCAAACGCAGGGATCTTGACCATTCCAGCGGTCAAGGCGCCTGCGGGAAGCACAACCGGATAAAGCTTGTAGTTATGCCGGATGGTTCCCACTGGGCCAACATCACAAGTGTCACAGGGAGGTTCTATTTTCGGTGGTATCCAGGGGTTTTCGCACCCGGAGCCCAACCACAGGACAAACGCCAGAAAAAGAAGGGGTAGATATTTTATCATAATTATTAAAGCCTGTAAGGCGTTAATATAAAATGAAAGAAAAGGCCATTTCAATTTTTTAATGAATCACACCCACGGACACCGTACCCGGCGGCCGGTTCCCTTTTCAACGAATTCGGGCACCTGTTCACGACACTCGGGCCGCACCAGGGGACAGCGCGTATGGAAGGCGCACCCGGGGGGCGGATTGGCCGGGCTGGGTACGTCGCCATGCAAGGTAGGATGTTTGGGGGCCGCGGAGACATCGGGTACAGGAACGGCCGCAAGCAGTGCGCGCGTGTAAGGGTGAAGAGGCGTTTCGCAGACCGCGTCCGCGGGGCCCTCTTCCACGATTTTACCGAGGTACATGACCGCGATACGGTCGCTGATATGGCGCACCACGGCCAGGTTGTGCGCAATGAACAGGTAGGAAAGTTCGTGCTCTTTTTTAAGGTCCATGAGCAGATTGATGATTTGCGCCTGCACCGAGACGTCGAGCGCAGAGACCGGCTCGTCGGCAATGATGAGCTTGGGACGGAGCGCGAGCGCGCGCGCAATGCCCACGCGCTGGCGCTGGCCCCCGGAAAACTCGTGCGGGTAGCGGCTGAGGGCCGTGCGCGGGAGGCCGACCTCGTCGAGCAACATAGCCGCCCGCTTGTCAAGTTCGCGCCCTTTGGCCATGTGGTGGATGATGAGCGGTTCGGCCACGATGTCGCGCACGGTCATGCGCGGGTTGAGCGAACTCATGGGGTCCTGGAACACGACCTGCAGGTTGCGCCGCAGCTTTTTGAGCGCGGTCCCTTTCATGGCCAGCACATCTTCACCGTTGACAAGCACGCTCCCGGACGTGGGCTCGATGAGGCGCAGGATGCAGCGGCCTGCCGTGGTTTTTCCGCAGCCCGATTCGCCCACGAGCCCGAGCACCGCGTCCTTTTCAAGCGTAAACGACACGCCGTCCACAGCACGGACAAAGCCGGCTGTGCGGGCGAGGAACCCCCGGGTGATGGGAAAATGCTTGACCAAGTCTTTGACTTCGAGCAACATGATTTTCCTTACGGTTCCATGTGAAAGCAGGCTGCGCTGTGGTCCGGTTCGAGCGGCGTGAGCAACGGCTGAGCACGGCACTGTTCTGAATGCCGCGGGCAGCGGTCAAAAAAGCGGCATCCCTCGCCAAACTGCGTGGCATCGGGCAGGCTTCCGGGGATGACGTGCAGGCGGCCATGACCGCTGGTCATGCGCGGCACGGAATGGAGGAGCCCCGCGGTGTACGGATGACGGGGGGTGTTGAAAATTTGCGTTGCGGTGCCCCGCTCCGCGGTCTTGCCCGCGTAAAGCACCTGCACCTCGTCGGCAATCTGGGCCACAATACCAAGGTCGTGAGTGATAAAGAGCACCGCCATTTTGTGCGTGATCTTGAGCTCCTGCAGCAGGTCGAGGATTTGCGCCTGGATGGTAACGTCGAGCGCGGTCGTGGGCTCGTCCGCAATCAAAAGCCGGGGATTGCACGAGAGCGCCATGGCAATCATGACGCGCTGGCGCATGCCGCCCGACATTTGGTGGGGATATTCGTTCACGCGCTTTTCAGGATCCGGGATGCGCACCTGCCTCAGCATTTCAACGGCCTTTTCGCACGCTTCTTTTTTATTGAGTCCCTGATGCAGCCGGAGCGCCTCTTCAATTTGCCAACCTGCGGTAAAGACCGGATTCAGTGAGGTCATGGGGTCCTGAAAAATCATGGCAATGCGGTTGCCGCGCACCTTGCGCATCTCGGGCTCGGACAGTTTCATGAGGTCGCGGCCTTCGAAGATGATTTCGCCGTTCGTGATTTCGCCCGGGGGCGACGCGATGAGCCGGAGGATGGAAAGCGCGGTCACGGACTTACCGCAACCCGATTCGCCGACCACGCACAGCGTTGTGCCCTCGTCAATGGAGAGCGACACGTTGTCCACGGCGCGCACCACACCCGCATCGGTGCGGAAACGGACGGAGAGGTCTTTGACTTCGAGGAGGGACATTTAGTTTTCCGTTTTGGGGTCCAACGCGTCACGCAATCCGTCACCCAGGAAGTTGAACGCCATGACCGTTATAAATATAAAGAAACCCGGCAGCAAAATCCACGGATGAAATTTGATGTCCGAGATATTCATGGCGTCCGAAAGCAGGTTGCCCCAGCTTGCCTGGGGGTCCTGGATACCGAGGCCGATGAGGGAGAGGCCCGATTCGCTGAGGATATAATAGGGGATGGTCAGCGTGACCTGCACAATGAGAAATGAGAATGTCTGGGGGATGATGTGACGGAGAATGATAAGGATATCGCGCTGGCCCAGGGCGCGGGCCGCAAGGACATACTCGCGCGAGGCCACGGACTTGACCATGCCGCGAAGAATACGCGCCAGGCCCGCCCAGCCGATAAAGCTCAGGATGAGAACGACCATGAAATAGACCTTGACGGACGATAGATTGGGCGGAAAGGCCGCGCGCAAAGCGAGCATGAGATAGAACGCCGGAACCAGCATGACCATTTCACAGAGACGCATGAGCATGTTGTCGGCGCGGGCCCCGAAATACCCTGCCGCGCCTCCGATGAGAATACCGAGAACGAAACTGATGAGAACCCCGACAAGACCGATGGACAGGGATACGCGCGCGCCATAAAGAATACGGCTGAACAGGTCACGTCCGCGCGAATCCGCGCCCAGCAGATACAGACGGCCCGGCTCCTCCACTCCGAAAAGGTGGGTGCGCGCCGGAAGGATCCATAACAGCCGGTAGGAATCGCCCGGGCAGAAAAAGCGAACCGGAAACATCCGCGATTCGTCTTCCCGAAAGACGCGGTTGAACGTTTCGTCGAAATCGAAATGACTGGCATAGACGAAGGGGCAAAAGTGGAAGCGCCCTTCCGCGTCTGTAAAATGAAGGCGCGTGGGCGGATTGTACGAATTCGTCCGGCGCTCGTTGTCATAATTGTACGGTGCAAGAAAATCCGCGAACAGCGCGGCCGCGTACAAAACAGCCAGCACCCAGAGACCGATAAGGGCCAGGCGGTGGCGTTTGAGTTTTTTCCAGTGCCGGTTCATGTCAGGTTAATCCTCGGGTCCGACCAGGCCAGCAGCACATCAGATATCAGGTTACCGGCAATCAGCAGCACACCGCTGATGAGCATATTGCCCATGACCAGAAAAAGGTCCTGCGAGCGCACGGCCTCGAGCATGACGCTGCCCATGCCCGGCCAGTTGGTGATGATTTCGGTGAGCGCGGCGCCCGAGAGCAGGGCCGAAAATTCATACCCGAACAGGGTGATGAGCGGATTGATCGCATTCCGCAGCGCATGAACATAAACCACGCGATTTTCGGGAAGCCCCTTGGCGCGCGCGGTGGTGATATACTGCGCATGGAGCTCCTCAAGCAGGTTGCCCCGCATGACGCGCTGGAGGCTTGCGATGGCCGTGATACCCAGAACCGTGGCCGGGATGATCAGGTGCTTGCCGATGTCGATTGCCTTTTCAAAACCGTTCATACGGTCAAAACCCGCGGAGGTCATGCCGCCGATGGGCAGGGTGCCCAGCAGGGGAAGCTCCCCGAACAGGCTGAACAGATACAGCAGAAGCAACGCCATAAAAAAGGTCGGCAGCGACATGCCCACAAAGGCCACGATCGAGAACAGCTTATCGCCGAGGGAGTATTGATGGACCGCGCAATACACTCCGATAGGAATGGCGACCAGCCAGGTGAGAAGAACGGAGAACACGGCGAGGATGAGCGTGTTGAAAAGCCGGGTCCGGATGACGTCAATGACGGGCATCTTTTTGGAAAAAGAATAACCGAAATCGAGCCGGCAGAGGTTTCCGAGCCAGTATCCGTACTGGACGACGAGAGGCTTGTCAAAATGAAACCGCGCCTCCATCTGCCGCACCATTTCCTGCGACATCTGCGGGTTCATCCGGTACTCGGCCAGTACATCACCCGGCGCGAGCCGGATGAACATGAAGGTGACAAACGACATGACGAGCAGCAGCGGAACCATAATGAGAAGCCGCCGCAGGATATAGGTCAGCATGGGACGTTGTCAGGGTTTCAGAACGTAGATTTCTTCAATATTATGGAAAAACTTGAGGATTTCGTCGTTAAACGCGTCGCCCAGCGGGGTGGGATTGACATTGCCGAATTTGTTGCGTACCGCGAAGATTTTTTCAGGGTTGGCCAGCGGAATAAGCGGCAGGTTTTCGGCCACGGAATCCTGCCACTCGTCATAAAGGGCTTTGCGCCTGCCGCGGTCCATCTCTTTCAAAGCAAGGTCGAAAATTTCGTCCGTGCGCTTTTCCCACACGGTGGCCGGGGTTTTCTGGTTGGGGTTCCACTGGTGGTGCGGGGAGTAGGAATGCCAGACATTGCCCCCGCTGTAAGGGTCGTCGCCGCCCGTGGTGCCCAGCACAATGGCGTCCCAGTCGTACGTGGCCAAAAGTTTGTCAATGAGCGTATTGAATTCAACGAGCGTGTAATGCGCTTTGAGGCCGGCCTTTTCCAGGTCCTTCCGGATCATCTCGGAATATTTTTCGCGGCGCGTATTGCCGTAATTGGTCAGGATGGCCAGTTCCACGGTATTATTGTCCGCGTCCTCGACAAACCCGTCATTATTGCGGTCCGTAAATCCCGCCTCCTTCAGGAGGGCCCTGGCCTTTTCAGGATTGTAATCGTATTTTTTGATGTTTTCGTTGTAAAAGTAACCCGCGGCAGGACTGACAGGTCCGTGCAGGACCACGCCCAGGCCGTTCAGCACGATATTGACCATGGACTCGCGGTCCAGGGCATGGGCAATCGCCTGTCTGAATTTTTTATCGGAGAACCATTTCCGCTTGACCGGATCGAGATACGGTTTATTGGTTTTGGGATTGACACCCTGGTTCTGGTTGAGCATGAGGTGTTCGTCCCCCATGCGCGCGCCCAGGCGGTACATGGTAAAACCACCCTCTTTTTCGAGCGGTTTAAGCATGGGATAGTCGTCCCCGCTGATGAGCTCGCAAAAATCTGTCTCCCCGTTCTTGAACTTGAGCACCATGGCGTTCTTGTCCTTGACAGTAAGAATGACCACCCGGTCGAGGTAGGGCAGCGCATTGCCCGCGGAATCTTTTTTCCAGTAGGCGTCGTTGCGCTTCAGGACCACGCGCTGGCCCGGTTCGTATTTCTCAAGTATAAAAGGACCGGTTCCCACGATTTCATTAACACCGGTGTTAATGCCCCAGGCCGAATTGAACGTGTTGTTCTTCACGAACTTTTCGAGCTTGTGCCTGGGAAGGATGGCAAAACCCGCGGCCCGTTCAAAGACCGCAAAGGTGGCGGGGAGTTTGAATTCAACGGTATAATCGTCGATTTTCTTAACGGCAATTTTCTTTTTATCGACCATGAGCCCTTCACGGTATCCGCTGATTATGCTGTCGTTGTAAATGAGGTCGTTCAATGTGAAAACCACATCGTCGGCCGTGAGCGGGACGCCGTCGGACCAGGTCACCCCTTTGCGCAGGTTGAAACGCCAGGTGAGATAATCAGGCGAATGGGTCCATGATTCGGCCAGTCCCGGCTTGACCTGGGCCGTGGCCGTGTTGATGGCCGTGAGCCCCTCGAACAGGAAGGCCAGAATCATGGAGGAACTGGTTTCGTTTGAAACAATAAGGTTCCAGGTGCGGGGTTCGCCCCAGGTGGCGGTGATGAGTTCCCCTCCCCGCTTGCCAATGGCCGGCCGGAAAGCCCCGGCCCTGGCCTGGATGGCCTTGAGATCCACCGCTGCGGCGCCGTGCGTGGCCGTCTTTTTTTGGGAAGGACCGCATGCGGTGATGAACAGGATGGCAAGGGACAGCAGGAACGCTGGGCGCATAAGTCCGCCTGAGTTGATTACTCTTTGACCTTGACGCCCGCACGTTCGATGAGCAGGCCGATCATTTTGCGGAGCTCATCGTTGGAGAGGTTGACGCCCTGTCCCTGCGCCTCCATGCGCACATAGCTGACCGTGCGGTCGAGGTTCATGGGAAAGGCGATGGCATTGGCGAGCTGGTGGATTTTCTTGACAATCAGGATTTTGGAATTGCACGCCCGGGCGATTTCCTCGAACGCCACGCTATTGTCACTCTTACCGGAGGCGTCGTCCGCGCCGGAAAAGAGCGAGGGCTGTTCGGGCTCGGCGGATGCGGGCCTGGCCGCGGGATGGGGCTCGGTCTTAAACGGGTTCTTTTTGGCCAGGGCCCGATGATCATGCACTTTTACGGGTGCGTGGCCTTTGGCCCCCGGGACGGCGTGCGCGGGCGCCGCATGCTTTGCAGGGCCGGCCACGTGCCGTTCGTGCGCGGCCTCATGGCGCGCCGCTTCCTTCTTTTTGACGTTTTTTATGACCAGGGACTTGTTCTTGAGCGCCTTGATGCCGCACGACTGGCACACGGCCGCGCGCACGCCGTCGAGTTCGAGCCGGGCGATTTCGGTGACCGCCGCACCGCAGCAGTCGCACTCCTTGAGGCCCTGCAGGACCGCGCTGATACTGTCCTTGACTTCGCGCAGGATTGTCATGTCCTTGTTGTCGAGCTGTTTTTTACCGGCAACGGCCGCGAGTTTGGCGGCCATCTTTTTGAGGTTGCTATCGGCCATGCATCTTCCCTTTCCGTTTCAAGTGAAGCCAAAATATACTTAAAAAAGCAACGCGCCGGCTATTCAACAGCGGTATTTTACCGAAAGCGCAGTGATCGCATTCAGCGCATCGTCCGGCAATACTCCAGGTTCCAGTTCAATCCCCAGGCTTTCCGCGAATCCTTTCCGGAACGCTCCGGCCAGCGCGGGCCAGTCGGAATCCTTTGCACCCGTTTCCGAAAGCGTGATGGATTCCGTCCCGAGGACGGCGCGATAGGCGGCCCTGCTTTCCGAATCCAGCTTCAGGTAATCGGTAATGTCCCGCTGGTGCCGGATGATAAGCGAACCATGTTGGAGAAAGCGGCCTTTTTCCCGCCGTTGGGCGCTGCCAATGATCTTTTTCCCATTTACCTTGAGTTCGTGCCGCGCGGTGGAGGCGAAACAGGGGGCCGAGGCGCCGGCCTTTGCCCTGGAATCACGCGCGCTTCCCTTCTCAAGTTCCGCCATGACGCCGAGATGCACAAGCGTCCGCTGAAGCGCGAGCGCAATGGCATGATAGGTAGCGTGGAGGTCCGGGCCGAAAATGTCACCCGTATCCGCTGCAAGCGAATACGTTATTTCGAGGTCGTGAAGCACAGCGCGGCCGCCCGTGATGCGGCGCACAACATCCAGACCCGACCGGCGGACCGCAGCCAGGTCCAGCTCTTTTTCAGCGGCCTGGCCATACCCGAGCGAAATCGCAGCGGGCTCCCATCCGTACACGCAGAGCCACGCACCGGATGCGTGCCGGAACAGGAATTCGTCGCGGGCCATGTTGAAGGCGGCCGCATGCACACCATGGTCGAGAAAATGGAAGGAAGGCATGAATAACCCTCCTGGAAAGTTCAGGATTGGGGCTTTCCCGACGAGACGACAACGCGCGAAGGACGCAGCAGCATCGCGCCCATTTTATAGCCGATGCGGATTTCCCGGGTAATGTTCCCGTTTGGGACGTCGTCGGAGGGTTCCATGCTGAACGCTTCGTGCAGATTCGGATCAAAAACGGTGCCCGCCTCGGCGGAAATCCATTCGACCTGTTCACTCGAAAAGAAAGATTCGAGTTCCCGTTGAATCAAGGCGATGCCTTCCACAATGGTTTTTGGATCGTGCCCCGCCTCCGCGGATTTCTTCAAGTATTCGATATGATCGGCCACCAGGCAGATTTTTCCGATCAACCGTTTTCGCACAACCGTCACTTCGCTTTCCAGGGTCCTCTGAGCGCTGCCGCTCTTTTCGGCGAAATTCTTTTCCAAGCTGACATAACGCTCGATGAGAGTGTCGTAAAGTGCTTTCCAATTGATTTCCGGTTCGTTGTTATCGTGCGCTTTATTTCGCATTCGCGGTTTTCCCCTTTTTTCCATTAGCGGTAATCTCATCCATCAGCTTTTCCTCTTCTTGAAACCTGTTGACAATGGTGTTGAGGCTGTCAATCCGGTATTCCTGTACGGCGTTCCGCTGCTGCGTTTCACGGAGTATCCGTCCCTGGAGCAAAAGGATGACGGTCATGGATATAAGGCCCAGGAACAGGACCACCACGGCAAAACCCATACCCAGCTGCACCGGTCGCTTGGCAAGATACAACGCGAGAATTTCCCCGATTCGCGGCAGGTCATCCTTTTTCGGGGTTTTGTCCGCGGACAATGGTTGGGTCCGCTTTCCGGCCGGGGGGGGCGCGGATGCCGCGGTAGTGGCATCCGCCTCCAACAACTCCTTGAACTCCTCTTCGGTCCGGACAATAGACGCTTTCTTGTCAAAATGAACCGCGATCAGCAATTGAACCAACGCGTGCTGCGCCACCCAAAGCACGATCCTGCCGTTTCGCTGGTCCGCGGCCTTTATCGCCTGGGCCAAAAAGCCTATCTGCTCGCTCCGCAGAATGGAAATTTGGGACAAATCGAAGCCCGCATTACGCGTAGTGCTGTTAACGTACATCATCACTTCGTTATGAAGGGCTTTTCGGGCCTCCTCCGAATCAATACGGGCGACTTTGATGATGTTTACCGGCATATCAAACCTTTGCCATTTCTTCCATGCGTTCCACGATGCGGAACAGGGAAAAGAGATTGGTGTCCTTGAGAATGATCACGACACTGCGTTGCGGGGAAAAGAGAAAAAACTCGGATCCGATTTTACGGGTCTGTTTCAGGGCATTGACGATGCGGCCAATGGTCATGCTGTTGATTATGGCGATGTGGCGCATGTTCAATCCCACGCAGATTCCGGGTTGACCGAGAAGCTCCGCAACCTCCCGGGTCTGAAAAAAATCATTCGTGATTTCATCCCGCTGCGGTGTGATAAGCCAGCAGCCGTTCGATTCCAACAGCAGCGGCTCCCGTGGGTTTGCATCCAAGGGATGCGTTTTAAAAAGCGCCCTGGAAGCGATGTTTTCGTAGGCTTTTTGGTCGTCCGGTGAAAGATGAACCGGCACTTTTACATGGACCCGGACGAAGAGATCCCCGGTTCCGGCCTCGTTATACCGGGGAAGGCCGAGTTCCTTCATGCAAAAGAGGGATTCCGGCTGTGTCCCTGCGGGAACCTGGAACAACTTTGTCTCTCCGTCAAGTGTGACGGCCGACGCTTTTCCACCCAATATGGCGGTCAGCACCGGTATTTCGGCATCGGTCTCCAGATCATAACCGCGCCGGCGGAACTGTTCATCTTCCTCTTCCTCGACAAAAACCAGCAAATTACCGGAAGCGCCGCCGCGAATGCCGGCATCGCCCAAACCGGGCAGCGTCAGGTAATTTCCGGTGCCAATCCCCTGGGGGAACTTGACGCTTACGGAAAACTCCCCGGATACGCGGCCGGTCCCAAGACAGACGCTGCAGGGATTGCTTATCTCCTTGCCGGTACCGGAACAAAGGTGGCAATTCACCGTGTCGGAACGGCCCGCAATACGGACAATGCCGTGGCCGCTGCAGGTCCGGCAGGGAGTCAACTGAATCTTTCCGGAGGGGCTGCCGACTCCCTGACAACTGTCGCATTTTTTCTGGTGGTGGATTTTGATGGTTTTTTTGCAGCCCTTGGCGATTTCGTGGAGACCGAGCGTGACGCGAATCTGCATATTGGCCCCGCGGGTCGGTTCAAACGCGGCCGTGTCCTGGACAAAGGAATTGCGTAGCGTATTGTCCCCGCGGAGATTGGTCATGAAAATGCGGAGTGCGTCCGCCAAATCGAAGGTCTTGCCATCACCCCCGGCAAAGCCGGCACCGGGCGCTTTACCCGCGGATTTTGGGGCCGTGCGTTCCTGATCGTATTTCTTCCGCCGGTCGGAATCCCGGAGGATTTCGTAGGCCTGGGCAATCTCCTTGAATTTTTCGGCGGCTTCCGGATTGTTCCGGTTTTTATCGGGGTGCCATTTTATCGCCAGCTTGTGATAAGTGGATTTTATCTCCTCTTCACTTGCAGCCTCGGTGATTCCCAGTACGGTGTAATAAGTCATGCGGCCGGTTCCTTGTCCATCGTGGCAATGTTACATCAGGTCCACGTATTGAACCAGCATCCCGTTGATGCGATCCTGTTGGTCCTTGCTCATTGGAAAGCGGTTCAGGCTTTTTATTTTTTCCAAGGCGACTTTGATGTTGTACTTGACGATTTCATCGTCCTCGTGGGCCGTTCCTAAAATGACCGTCAGGGCCTCTTCGGAACCGATTTCACCCAGGGCCCAGACACTGCTGGCCCGCATGCGCTTGCTGTCGTTTTCGAGCATCTCCTTGAGCGTCTTCAGCGAAATTTCCTTGTCAATTTCGTACAGCGCTTTGGCCGCATTGGCGCGGACACGGTTGTTGTCATCCTTCAGCAACTCTTCGAGCCGTTTTATTTTTTCCGCACGCGTCCCTTTTTCCGGTTCGATGATTTCGGCGGCCACCGCTTCGACCGCGTGGGCCCGCTGGACGGGATCGATGTTGCTCAGTGCATCAAGGCTGGCGGTCTGGAGCCCTGGGTCGTCCGATGCGGCACCGGCGGGTTTTGAACTGCCCAGCAGCAACTGCGGCCTGCCCGAAGAGCCGCCAGGACCCGTGAGCAGTGCGGCAATCGTATCGGTTGCTTGCAGGGTGCGGAGCTCGGAGGCCTTGGAAAATTTATGAAAGACAAAAACAAAAAGCAGGCCGATGATCAGAATGACGCCCAGCACCACAGCTCCGCCGATGTAAATGAAGCTTTTCATCATGTCGTTTTTTTGATCCGCGTTCTTCACGAGCGCCTGGAGATACTTGTCCTTCTCATCATCGGTCTTCAGCATCATCTTGTTGCTTGCATTCATCTGCTGAGACATCATCTCCTGCTGCTTGTTGAAATTCTGCAGGAGACTGGAGATGACTTTGGTCTGATGGGAATCCGGTGCCCCCATCTGACCGGAGATGACAATCTGCTGCGGAGGCGGAGCAACCGCAGGTGCGGCCGGAACTGCAGACTGGCCCTGATAGGCACTGTTCGGTGCAGGGGCGTTCTGACTCTCCTTCGCCTGTGCCGCAGCGCTCAGAAACTTGAGCTGCTCCATGCCCTTGAGCGCTTCCGAATTCTGCGGATCCTCCTCCAGCGCTTGCCGAAGGTAGCGTGCCGCCTCGGGAATCTGATTCTGCGCAAGCATCAGGCTTCCCTTCCGCTCAAGACATTTGGAGATGAGCTTCTTTGCCTTTGGATTGCTCTTGTTGGCGGCAAGCACCTGCTCCAGGTCCGCGATGGCCTCATCGTACTGCTTGGCCACAAACTCCTTGACCGCCTTCCGCAGAAACATGTCTTCCAAATCGCTTTGTGCCCTGGCGGGAACCCATCCGCCCGCAATCAGAAGACAAACCATCAGAAACGGAATGAATCGATACATCATGCGTACTCCTTAAACCACTCTCATGGCAACGACTGCCACTGGTTGCGTGTGTCGACTTTACATTTCAAGGCGGGCCCGTTTGATACGGGTATCTTGATAATAATATAAGAATACGAACCGGTACTGTCTCTGCCCATTTCGGAAATACGGGTTCCACTTCCGATGGGTTTCCAACCCAGTTGTTCCGGGCTGCCGGCATACCGGCTGTGCTCTTGACGGTATTTTTCCTGGACGGCCAGGAAATTCCTCCCCAGTTTTTGTATTTCGGGGTGAGAGGCAACCGGCACAGACGCCGTATTATTTTCCACCTGTTCGAGCTCGCGGAGCACCTGCGCTTCCGCGTCCTGGCTGGCCTGGGCGGTCTTGAGCGAATCCTGGGAAATAACGTAATGATGCATCAACCGCCCGGTATCGGCCTGCTGCCGTTTGAGCGTCCCCAGCTGAACCAACACCAGCACCAACATACAAAAAAGGATTCCACACAGGAGTGTCTGAAAGTCATAGCGGATTTTGAATAGATTGCGCCATCCACCCGCTGGAACCTGCGGTGTCGGATCGGCCGGACCGGCAGGCCTGGGCGCCGTATCGCGTTTGTAGGCCCGCAGGCTTTGAAGGAGGGCCGCCTCGCCGGGAAACACCACCGCTTCGGCCAGAAAGCCCGTGGTTTCAAGAACGGCAAGCACCGTGGGATCACTACAGGCAACCGCAAGTTTTTTACCCGCTTTCCGGATGATCTGGATGGCCGGTTCGAGCTGGGTCAATATCTTGAAATCGAGCTTTTTTAACAGCGAAAAATCAAAAAGCGGGAACAGGGCATTCCCCAGCAGAACCGACGAAAGCTCACCCGCAAGGTCCTGTTCCGCCTCTTCACCCGGGGAAAACACCACCCGGACATACAGCTCTTTCTTTTCCAATGTAAATTTCATGCCATCCCGCCTGTCCGCTGATGATTTACTGCAGCGCTTCCATAGCCGCTTTCAGGTTTTTAAAGGCCTCCTGGACTTTTTTATTGTCCGGGTTCGCCTGAAGTGCTTTTTGTATCACCTGGTCCGCCTTGTCGTATTCGCCTTTGTCAATCAGCGCATTGGCGTCCTGCACATACAGTTCCGTCTGGATGTCCTTCTGCATCTTCTTCGCCCGTTCGCTGCCCGCATCAACCGCAAGATACTCCTCCACCATCTTTTTCGCATTCTCCAAATCAGGCCGTTTACCCGAGACAGCGAGCTTCTCCGCATTATCCAGGTTCTCCTTGCGCTGCTTCAGATGAATGTCATCAAGCAGCCCCTTGGCCTTGGCATTGGAACCATCCCGCTCAAGGGCTTCCACGGCCTTGGCCTCGGCCTCGGCAAACTTTCCGTCATTGAGCAGTTTCAGCCCTTCATTATAAAGCTGCTGCGATTTTTCATTTTCCTGGCGCACAAAAGCCTTCTTCTTAAGTTCAAGGGCCTCCTTGTTTCCGGGCGCATCGCGCAGGATGGCCTCCAGGTCGGCAAGCGCCTGGCCGGACTGGCCGGCATCGATCATCTTCCGGACCGAAAGCAGCTTGTCCTGCACATCCAAGGCGATCAGTTTCTTCAGATCCTTGTTGTCCACGGCCAGCCCTTTGGCATCAACCATCTGCCCCACCTTCTTCAGGTAGAGCGACTTGATTTCATCGCTAATCTTGTTGTAAAGCGCCTGCGCCTCCTTGTGATCGGACTTGAGACCGAGCGCAAGCTGGAGCTCGTTGTTGGCCTTTTCCGCATCCTTGTCCTCATAATAATACTTGGAGGCCAGATTGTAGTGTTTGTCCGCCTCAAACTGACTCAGGTAATCCGCGATCTTCAAGCGGTACTCGAGCGCCTCGGCATTCACGGAATCGAGCCGCAAAACCACCTCAAGCTCCTTGGCCATTTCCTCGTACTGTTGCTGTGTATAAAGGGATTTGATGGTCTCAATCCGTTTGTCATTTTCCCGAAGGAGTAGAAGGCGTTGCTTGAGCTGGTTCGCCTTTTCATGCGAGGGTAAAAGCAGAAGCGCCTGGGTCAGCAGGGTCTCGGCTTCCGTGAAATTCCGCTTGCCGATTTCGCTCTCCGCCTTCACGACCAAGTCCGCCACTTCACCGGAGGAAAGCTTTTCTTCCACTTCCGTCAAGAGCGCGGTCGCATTCTGATCTTCAGGATGGAGTTTGACATAGTCGCCGATCAGCCTGCGCGCCTCGCTGGGACGGCCCATGATGAAAGCTTGTTGGCCGAGTTGGAGGTTGCTCCGGCTCTCAACCTCGCGGCTCTTTGCCGCCAGTTCCGTCTCCATCTGGGGCACCGGTTTTCCGAACGCAAAACAGAGCGAAAAGGCATGGGCAAACCCTGAACCGAGAACCGACGGATCCCGTTGATAACCGAGGCCGTAATCCGCGCGGATACTTTTGACCGTAAAACTGAGCCCGGTGGTGAACATCCGGTCGTTCAGTCCCAACGAACCCGAGACGTAATCAAAAGGAGACCAGTTGAGACCGCTCCGCCAGCGGATTGGATGGGAGGAAGAGCCCTGGTACTGTGCGGGGTCCCCGGTCAGTTCCAGCACATCTGCATCCGCATAAACCTTCAACTTTCCTTTCAGCATCGTAACCCCGGCACCGGAACGCAACGCGGAGGTGTACGCGTCATCCATCTGATTGAGCCGCACCGAGGGGCCACCCAGGTTGAAGAGAGAAAGACCCAGCGAAAGCCAGGGCAGCGGCGTAAGCTGGCCTCCCACATCAAATCCCACCCCCATCCCCTTGTAAACGTCCACCTGCTGCGTCGCCATTTTTAAACTGCCGCCCATGGAACCGTACCGGCCCAGTTTCCGGGCATATGAAAGAAGAACCGTATTATCGCTCGACCGGTAGTTGCCCCGCTGAACTCCCCAAACATCAATGCTGGGAGCTTCGGGAGACGTTGTTCCAATGACACCGAGTGCCAGCACCCCCATTTTTCCGAAAGGATACCCGAAAGCGGAGGTGTAGAAATGCATGGCATCAAAGGAGCGCTGATAAAGGGCGGAAAATTCGGCATGGTTGAGATCGTTCAAACCGGCGGGATTGAGAAAGAGCGCATCCGTACTCCCGGAAAAGGCCACGGAACCGCCTCCCATGGCAAGTGCATGGGCGCTGGGATAGAGCTCGAGCAGATAATCACCCGGAAGGCCGTAATCCTGCGCATACGCGGCCGGCGCCAGTGACATTAGGACCGGGATGATCAGAAAAAGAAAACGCATCATTTGACCACTCCTAGATATTGCATGGCCTGAATTTCACCGCCCGCAACGGGTTTAACCTGAATCTTTACCACCACCATGCCATTGCCCACCAGACGACCCGCTTCGTTGCGGCCGTCCCATTTAATTTCGTTGGGAACATTGCCTCCGATTCCGCCCGGATCGCCCCTCCGGATGCTCTTTGACCAAATCCGACCACCGGTCCGGCTGTAAATGCGGACCTCAATATCCGCATCCTGCCCCAGATAATACTGGAGGGTGGCCGGGGTACCGGTGGAGGAAAGCAGGAATGGACTCGGGAAAACCTTGAAGTTCTCGAAAGGAGCGCCCACCGAGTGATAGGCCATGACGGTATAGACGCTGAAATGGTCCGTAAAACCGCTCACTGAAGCGGAAGGTCTGCCGGAAGCGAGACGCCGGAGCCCCTTCTGCAATAAAGCGCTTCCGGTGTCCGTCGCCATATCGAGCAGCGAGACGACCGGTTCCCAGTGGAGACTATTTTCATTGAGCCTGAAAAGCGAAAGTGTACTGTCCGGAATTCGGACGCCGCGGAAGAGCCGATCGACATAGCCGTCCTGGTTGGTGTCATGGAACGCCATCTGCAGTCTGATCGGTTTAAGGAGTTGGGCCAAACTATCGGGTTGATTTAGATAAAAAGAGCGGATGGAGAAGGCCCCCTCCCCCAGCGGGATCATATGGGGATCGCCCTCCGCGAAACGATTTGCGGTGATTGTCTTACCTTGGAGGACACGGAGCGTGGAATCCGCAACCTCCACATAAGGCGCAACCGCGCCCTGCACAGGGATACGGGTGATGGAAACACAGACCGGACGAAGCACCGTGCTGTCCGAAAAGACGATTCGGACATCGCGATCCGGAGAAAGGGCAATGCGGGCCGTGTCCGAAAGGGCGACAGGCGTTATCACGGTGAGTGACGTCAGCAGCGGATGACCGGCCACCCCAGCGGAACCAAGCCAGAAACGCATCACGTTTGAAGTGTCCCCCGCCACCCAGCCGGTATCGACAAGGCTGAAGGGCAGCACACGCCAGAAATAGAGTCCGCTGAGGCGGAGCGAATCCGCCCCACTGAGCGCGGAAAGCAACGCCGTGGAAGTCGTGCCCGCTGCCGCAGGAACCGGAACGCTGACCGCGGAGAGGAATGTGAATGCGGAGTCCGAGGAAATCTGCACTTCATAGTGCAACACCGTATCTTCCGCATCGCTGCTGTTCAGCCAGAGAAGCGGAGTGGCCGGAATGGCATACCCTCCGACAAAGGGCGAGACAGGCACAGGCGCCGTGGCCCTGTTATCAAGGGAGTCGTACCGGAACCGGCCGGGCCGCGAAAAATCGGAGAGCGCGGTCAGTTGATCCTGCGCCCGGACCCGCCAGTAGTAGAGGGAATCCGAAACAAGATGCTCTGGATACTGGCTGAAGGAATCGATGCGAATGGAGGTGCCACGCCATCCATTCTTGACCAGTGCAAGCGCCGAGAAGGAAGTGTCACGACAAATTTCAATACGGTAGCTCAAGGTATCGCCCACATCCGGGTCCGAACCGCGCCATCCGAGCGTCTGGAATGGACGGCGGAAAAGAAGACTGCTGGAATCCGGCAGCAGGCTGTCCGGCGGATTCGGCCGGGTATTCGTCAAATTGAAAAAGAAGAGGCTGGCCGCTGAATAATCGGCTGCGGCACCATGCACATCGAGCGACCGGATCCGCCAGTAATAATAGACATCGTTCTTCAGTCTGTCAATGCCCTTCAGGTCCCGCAGCGGAATGGAAGTCCGGAGGATCAGGGTGTCTTTGAGCGTCGGAGAGGTGAAACCCGCCTGATCATCAATGGTGATTTCATACCGGAGCGTGTCAAACGCACCCGCGTCCGCGTCGGAAGAGGGATTCCAGGAAAGCGTATCTTGAGGCCGCAGCCGGATACTGTCCAGCGGAAAAAGACCGATCACCAGCTCCGGCGGGGTGGAAACAAAACGGAAGCTCTTCTGGACCGACCAGGAGGAGTTGTTGTAATGATTGTCGCGCGACCGGACCCGCCAGAAATAAACCCTGTGATCCTGGAGTTGCCGATAGTGTGTGACATCCTTCAGAACAAAGCCGGGCAGGGTGAGATCACCGAGGGTCGCGGTCATGGAAACGCTGTCCGCGGCCGTATCGATGGGAGAATCCTTGATCCAGACCTCATAATAAACCGGGTCGGTTTCTGGATCCGTTACCGCGCTCCAGGTCAGGTTGCCGGTGGGATAGACGATGACGGAGGAATCCGCAGGCACCAGATTCAGGGGGATTCCAGGTGCGGAATTTGTCAGGGAAAAAAAGATTTTCGCAGAAGCGGAGAAACCGCGGCTTTGGCCAGCACCATCACCGGCCGCCACCCGCCAGTAGAGATAGCGTTCACTCTGAAGACTGGCGTAATGGGGCAGCGAGGAGATCCGGACCTGCTGATCCGTGACCACCGTATCGCCGGAAACCAGAAGATCCGTGAAAAGGGAATCACGCGCGACCTGCACCAGATACCGTGTGGTGTCGCGGAACTCATCGGTGGAATCACAGTTCCAGCGCAAATATTCGCCCGGGAACACCAGCGTACCAAAGGTGGGGCGTAGCGCATAAGGGACTCCGGGAGTGTCGTTGACCCAATTCACAAAGAAACGGAGCGCGGGACTGTAAACCGAGGAGGCGTGATGGTTGTCCACCGCGGCCACACCCCAGTAGTAGAAACGGTCATCGGCCAGGGTCCGGCCTGTCAGATTGCGTGCCGCAAGCGTATCGAGCAGATAGGCGGTGTCCGTGAGATTAATCACCCGGACAACGCTGTCACGCAGGAGAGAATCCGTGGAGATGACCAGTTTATAGGTGACGGTATTGCCCGGATCCGGGTCTTCAGCCCGATGCCACCGCAGCAGGGATGAACCGGAGATCACCTCGGAATCCGCAGGCGCCAGGACCCCCGGCGAAGGAGGAGCCTGGTTCACTTTGTTCAGAATGAAGATTCCGGGCGTGCTCCAACCGCTCGCTTTTCCGTGGTTGTCGAGCACCTGCACCCGCCAATGGAAGTTTCCGTTGTTGGTCAGGAGCGGATAGCCGCTCAGATACTCCATGATGCGGAAGGTATCGACGGAAGTATCCGCGGAAAGCAGGATGGAGAAATCCACCTGGCTGCTTACTTGCGAGACATAATAAAGCGTATCATTGGGGCCTGCATCCGCGTCCATGGCTGCATTCCATCCGATGGCTTCCGATGGGAAGAGGATGGTGTTGTCCGCAGGATAGGTGGCGGCAGGGAGCAGTGGCGCCGTGGAACGAAAGATGAACCGTTGGTTGCCTCCGCCTGCAATTCCGGAGAGCGCATGGCCCTGATCGTAACCGTAGATGCGCCAGAAATAGGAGGTCCCATCCTTGAAAAATGGATAGCCGTTGAGCCGGTTCAGACGCAGCCCGCCTAAACGGGTCGTGTCGGTGGAAACAATCGCGCTGAAATCGGAATTCGCGCTCACGACCACCACATAGGTGGTGGTATCGAAGGGATCCGGATCCGGCAACAGGGTCCAGAGGAGAGAATCGACCGGGAAAAGCGTGCTCCCGGCCACGGGTTTAAGACCGGTGGGGGTGGGCGGAGGATTGTTCACGCTGTTGAACCAGAAGGACTCCCCGCTGCTGCTGAAGGCGCTGGCCGCACCGTGATTATCAATGGCGGAAACCCGCCAGTAATACTGCACATTGTCCATAAGGCTGCTGAAATTAACCACCTGATCGAGCCGGATGCTGTCCGCCGTGATGTTGATGGTGGTGCCCTGCGGACTGGAGAAATCCGCATTGTTGTCAATCACGAGGATATAATGCAACGTATCCGGGGTCAGCCCGAGGGAGTCATTGTCAAAGGCGTTCCAGCGGAGAACCTGGGTAGGGCTCCGCGTGGAATTGGAGGCCGGTGAAAGCGCAAAAGGAACCGAAGGGGTATCGTTGACCCGGTTGAACGCGATGATATCGGTACCCGCAGTGTAACCACTGGAAAGACCATGGGGATCGATCGCTTCCACCTGCCAGTAATAAAAACAATTGTCCCTGAGGCTGTCACTGTTCAACAGCTGTGAAAGCGCGATGGAAGTGCCGGGCCATGCGGTCCGGTAAGCCGTTACATGGCTGAACGAAGGATTCGGACTGAGCCGGATATCATAACGAAGCGTATCGCCCGGATCACTATCGCGCCGGGTCCAGGTGAGGGAATCATTCACCCCCTGCTCCGTCAGAGCGACCGGTGAAAGCGGAAGCGGAAGGCTGGGAGGCTGGTTGGCCAGGTCGGTGAAAAAATGGAAAGTGGCGCTGGCCGCAGCGGTGTCCGGATAGCTGTCAATGGCCTTCACCCGCCACCAGTAAGCGGTATTGTCCAAAAGCCCGTCCCCTGCCAGCGTCTGATATTGCGCGGAAGCAAGCGCTCCCTGGGTAAAAACAATGTGCGAAAAATTCGACACATCCGAAACTTCAAGCTGATAGGTGAAGGAAACATCCACGGCGTCGCTGTCCGTGGCCGCGCTCCAGGTAAAGAGCGGCGTGAGCGCACTCCCCTCGCTCCCTCGGGCCGGAGTCAGCGCAGTCACCACATTGGGCGCATGGTTGCGCGTATTGAAAGACAAAGAACTTGTACAGGGCGTGGAATCAGGATAGCTGTCCTTGGCCCGCACCCGCCAGTAGTAGGTCCTGTGCCCCTCCAGATTGTCCCCTGCAAGCACCTGGTAAGAGGCGGACGTGAGACCGCTCTTACTGACCAGCGGGCTTGAAAAGTCGCTCTGGTCGTCGATTTCAAGGGAGTAAGAAAGCACAGAATCCACCCGGTCCGCATCGGTGGCGGCCACCCAGCTCAGGAGCGGAGTCTGGGTCACGGTGCTTCCGCCGGCAGGCAAAGTCAGGACAAAGGCGGCGGGCGCATGGTTTGCGGTCCGGAAGGCCATGGGATTTGAGCAAAGGGTCGATTCCGGGTAAGTGTCCACCACATAAACCCGCCAGAAGTAGCGTTCATGTCCTTTCAGTGTGTCACCAACAAGAACCTGATACTGCGTTGGGGTAAGACCGGCATGGCGCAACACCAGGGAGCCAAAGGCGCTGTCGCGGGAGATTTCAACCGTGTAGGTGAGGTTGCCGACATCTGCCGGATCCGGGTCAGAAGAGCTGTTCCAGGTGAGCAAAGGCGTCTGGCCATTCATGCTTTCAGCCGCGGGCGCGGTGAGGCTGAAAGCCGCGGGCGCGGTGTTCTGGGTCGTGAAACTCCAGCTCTGTGCACTGACCGTGGAATCCGGGTAGCTGTCCTTGGCATACACCCGCCAGTAATACGTATGGTGGCCTATCAGGCCATCGCTTCCCTGAACGCGGTACTGTGAAGCGGAAAGCCCCTGTTTAATCAACTCCAGGCTTGAGAAATCCGCGTTGTCGTCCACTTGAAGGGTATAGGTGAGGCTGTCGCCCGCGTCCGGGTCGGTGCCGTCGGACCAATCAAGCAGCGGAGTCTGTCCCACGGAGGCGCCATTCGCAGGGGAAGAGAGAGAAACCGCATTGGGCGCTGTATTGTCTTTATTGAACCAAAAATAAGCGCTTCCGTCGGAATAACTTCCGGAAAGACCGTGGTTGTCGATGGCAACGACTTTCCAGTAATACCTGGTATTGTCAAGCATGCTTCCATAATTGGAAAGGCTGGTCAGCAGAATACTGTCCACCGTAAGGTTTGACGTGGTTCCAATGGGGCTGGAGAAATCCGCGTTGTCATCTACAATCAGGGTATAGTGCAACGTATCCGGTGTGAGCCCCAGGGAATCGCCATCCGTGGCTCTCCAGCCAAGGTACTGGGTCGGACGGACTGCGGTTCCCATCAACGGCATCAGACCCGAGGGAATCGAAGGGGCGTCATTGGCCAGATTGACTGCGATGGAATCATTGCCCGCAGTGTAACCGCTCGAGACCCCATGCGGATCATGCGCTTCAATATGCCAGTAATAAACTTTGTCATCCGAGAGCGCGGCAAACCCATCCAGATCCTTAAGCGCGATCTTGTTTCCGATGAAGTTGCTTTTGGAAGCGGTATGAACAGCGAACGAGGGATCCGGACTCAGATGGATATTATAGGCCAGCGTATCACCGGGATCAACATCATTTCGTGTCCAGCGAAGCGTGTCATTCGGCCCCACCTCACTGTTCGGCAACGGAGAAAGAGGCGTGGGAACCGTGGGCGCCTGGTTGGCCAGGTCGGTGAAGAAATGGAAGGGGACGCTGGCCGCAGCAGTGTCCGGATAGCTGTCAATGGCCTTCACCCGCCACCAGTAGGCGGTATTATCCAGAAGCCCGTCCCCTGCCAACGTCTGATATTGCGCAGAAGCAAGCGCTCCCTGGGTAAAAACAATGTGCGAAAAATTCGACACATCAGAAACTTCAAGCTGATAGGTGAAGGAAACATCCACGGCATCGCTGTCCGTGGCCGCGCTCCAGGTAAAGAGCGGCGTGAGCGCATTCATCTCGCTCCCTCTGGCCGGAGTCAGCGCAGTCACCGCATTGGGCGCATGGTTGCGCGTATTGAAGGATAGAGAACCGGTGCAGAGCGTGGAATCAGGATAGCTATCCTTGGCCCACACCCGCCAGTAATAGGTCCGGTGCCCTTCCAGATTGTCCGCGGAAAGCACCTGATAGGAAGAGGTCGTGACATTGCTCTTGCTGACCAACGGACTTGAAAAGTCGCTCTGGTCGTCGATTTCAAGGGAATACGTGAGCGCAGAATCCACCCGGTCCGCATCGGTGGCGGCCACCCAGCTCAGAAGCGGGGTCTGGTTTACGGTGCTTCCGCCGGCAGGCAAAGTCAGGGCAAACACGGCTGGCGCATGATTTGCGGTCCGGAAGGCCATGGGATTTGAGCAAAGGGTCGATTCCGGGTAAGTGTCCACCACATAAACCCGCCAGAAGTAGCGTTCATGTCCTTTCAGTGTGTCACCAACAAGGACCTGATACTGCGTTGGGGTAAGACCGGCATGGCGCAACACCAGGGAGGGGAACGTGCTGTCGCGGGAAATTTCAACCGTGTAGGTGAGGTTGCCGACATCTGCCGGGTCCGGGTCGGAGGAACTGTTCCAGGTGAGCAAAGGCGTTTGGCCATTCATGCTTTCAGCAGCAGGCGCGGTGAGGCTGAAAGCCGCAGGGGTGCTGTTCTGGGTTACAAAGGTCCAGGTCTGCGCGCTGACCGTGGAATCCGGATAGCTGTCCTTGGCATATACCCGCCAATAATAGGTCTTATGACCGGTGAGTCCATCGCCGCTTTGCATCTGATACTGGGAAGAAGTGATTCCACTGTTAACGAACTCCGGACTGGAGAAGTCGTTGTTATCGTCCACTTGAAGGGTGTAGGTGAGGCTATCACCCGGATCCGGGTCGGTGCCATCGATCCAGTCGAGCAGCGGGGTCTGTCCCACGGAGGCGCCATTCGCAGGGGAAAAGAGAGAAACCGCGTTGGGCGCTGTATTCGTCTTATTGAAAAAGAAATTGTTGGTTCCGGAGGAATAGCTTCCGGAAAGAGCATGGTTATCGATGGCCACCCCCTTCCAGTAATACCGGGTGTTATCAAGCATGCTGGCGTAGTTGGTGAGCGCGGTCAGCGGGATGCTGTCAACGGAGATATTGAGCGTGGTTCCGATGGGACTGGAAAAATCCGCATTATCATCCACGACCAAGGTGTAGTGGAGGACATCCGGGGTCAGGCCGAGGGAATCGCCATCCTTCGCCTTCCAGCGGAGATACTGGTTCGGCCGGAGGGAATTGCCGTCCGCGGGAAGCAAAGAATAGGGAACCGTGGGAGCATCGTTGGTGAGATTCACGAAGATGGAATCGATGCCCGAAGTGAATCCGCTGGAGAGGCCGTGAGGATCGAGAGCCTCGATATGCCAATGATAGATATTATCATCCTGAAGGCTTGCAAAACCATCCAGATCCTTGAGCGCAATCTGGGTGCCAATAAAATTGGTTTTGGAGGCCGCAATCGGAGAGAAGGCGCTGTTCAGACTGAGATGGATGTTGTAGACGAGGGTATCACCCGGATCCGCGTCGTTGCGGGTCCAGTAAAGCGTATCGTTTCCGCTTCGTTCTGTATTATTGGCCGGCAGTATGGGAAGCGAAAGCGTGGGCGATTCATTGAGCAGGTCCGTGAAGAAATGAAAGGATTGGACACAGAAAGTGGAATCCGGATAGCTGTCCTTGGCATACACCCGCCAGTAGTAGAGGGTATTGTCCTGCAGATTATCGGCTGGCACAACCTGATACTGGCTGGCTGAAAGACCTGTCTTCACAAAGACCGGAGAGGAGAAATCATTATGAGTGCTCACCACAAGCGTATAGGAGAAATTATCGCCGCTGGCGGTATTGTTGTCCGCGGCATCGCTCCAGTCGAACAAGGGGAGCAGGTCTGGAATTTCAGTACCATTGGCCGGAGAAGCCAGCGTCACAGCACTGGGGGATTCATTCAATTCCGTGGTAAGATAGGAAACCGAAGGGCTGTTCAGACCACTGCGTATCAGACCCACCCGATACTGCAGATAACGCTGATTCGGGGAAATGCCAGCCTTCCCCATCAAGGTCTGGCCTGTGGAAAGGGTGTCACAGGAGGACCAGGCCGTTGCACCCGTCATGCTCGCACTGGAAGAGGTACGCATCCTGATGTGGACATTGCCGCTGTTATACGAAGCACTGAAGGTCAGTTTGTAAGGTCCAGTGACACTGGTTCCCATGTCATAGATGGAGGAAACCACATTGGTGCTGTCGAAATACTGGGCAGCCCCATTATACCCCGCAGCAGGAGTGGAACTGCCGGAAAGGGAGCTGTAGTCAAGTCGAATCCGTCCGCTGCCGCCGTTTCCGCCATGACCGCCCCCATTCAACCCCTGAACCCCGAGCCCGCCGCTCGCTGTCACAAGACCCGTGCCAATGTTCATGTCGGAAGCCACTAGATAAATGCTGCCACCGGATCCGCCGCCCGCCCCCCATTGACCTTTGGTCGGATTAAAATACCCTGCTGTCCCATTCACACTGATAGCGCCTGTACTCTGGACCAAAAGGACCCGGGAAATACAATAAATCGCCCCGCCCCCTTTTCCGCCATGGGGCTGGCCGCTATTGGGATGCCCGCCGCCACCCCCACTACCAAGGTAGATCCGGGTAAGATCAGCGGAACCACACAATGTCCCGGGCTGGCCAATGCAAATGCCTCCCTGGTTGTAGCCATCACCGGAAGTCCCGAGTGACCCATAACTGCCACCCGCGCCATTCACATAACACCCACCGCCGCTGCCATTGGGCAAAATGGCATTGGTCGCCGGATAGGCTGTGCTATAACCCCCAATGGGTGAGGTCAGGGTTCCTCCCACCCAGCTCTCTCCCTTATATCCGTCTGTTCCGCCCTGCATACCCCCGTTGAATCCGCGGCCATCCGCCTCAATTTTTCCGCCATTAAGAACATTCAAACTATCCTGGACTCGAAAAACTACGATTCCTCCAACCGTATCGTTCCAGTTCAAGGGAATGATGCTTGCGCCATTCTGCACAGTGACACTGGTGTAATTCGGAACACGGACCACTTGGGTGACCGAAGAATACTGCTGATTGTAAGTGCCGGAATAGAAGGTGTTGACAAGTGCTGAATCAAGCGTCAGTGTGGTGGTACCGCCGCCGGACGTGATTTTCCGAAATTCATAAACACCGGCATTTGAGGGGCCGCGCGCACTGATGGAATCCTGCGCCTGAATAATGAGGATTTCATCCCCGTTGCTGAACCCGGTCCCACTCTTCACCACAATGGAAGTAGCGCCTGCAGTGGTCGTTGCCGCCGTGATGTAGGTATAAGTGTTGACAACCGTATTGAGTGCGGAAACCGTGAGGGCACCGGAAGCGCCGGTACCGGTATTGTAGGCCCGCTTGAGTAGCAAATCGCCCACCGGAAAGGCGCCCTCTGCATGGCCGTCATCCGACTGATATTTTGTGGCATCGGACCAGGTATTCTGACCGGATCCGCCGTCCCAGGTGGTCTGAGTCCATAACGGTCCGGCCGCATAGGTTGAAATATTCAGAATAGCGGTTATAAATAAGAGTTTAACCAAAAGAGTTTAACCAAAAAAATGAAAGATATAGCTCTACATTAATAATATATTCTACAATATATATAAAAATATAATAAATTGCTGTTAGTACAAAAAATTATTTATCACTATAACCGGGATTTGGTTATTATATTTTTACTGCCATGCGGCTTTCCCCTCCGGTGTTCTTCCTGACATTGATGGTTTTAGTCCCTTGGAAGGCCATTGCCGCGCCCAATCCCCCTTACCCCACCACGCTCATTTTCCCACCCTATTTCCATTCGTACGGCATTCAGCGCGCTTCGCAGGCCAAGCTTGCCATGCTTCTGCCGTTCACGACCGAGTTTGACGACCCGCAAGGCATCGCGGTAACCAAAATGATCGCGCGCGACGACACGGCCACGGACGAGGACGACGACGAGGTCACGGTCTACGGCGTGAACAGCGGCAAGGGTGAACTCATCTACAACACCTCGATGTACGGAATCAGCGTCTGGGGAAAAAAAGGATCCGGCCGGGAAGAGATGAAGGAACCTCGGGGCGTGGCCTGTGACCCGCAGGGCAACGTCTTTATCTGTGATGCGGGCAACGACCGTATTGTCCGGCTGTTCAACCCGAAACGCAAGGTCTATTTTGTCAAGCATCTCGGCGATGGCGCTCTTTTGCGCCCCACGCACATCGCGCTCGACGGTGACGGCCTGCTCTATGTGTCGGATTCGGGCCACCATCGGATACTCCTCATGGATCGCGACGGCCGCGTGCGCCGCGAAATCATCCGCGCGGGCTCAATTCCAGTGGCTTCGCCGTCCGGGATTGCGCTAAATCTACGGAACGAGCGCTATCTTACACACCGGTCACGAAAAGGCGCGTCAGACCTGGACAACACACTCTGCCATGTGCGGAAGGACTACCTCTTTTTCCTGAACAACAGCGGTTGCGCACTCGTCCGGCTGAACCTCGAGGACAACACCGCCATTTCGATCCGGTTTGACGGGACGTCAAAAAAACCATTGGTTTACGAGTATCTTGCATCCGACTACTACGGCAACCTCTACCTGCCGGACCGTACGCGCGGAACCATTGACATTTACGATATCGAACTCCGTTATTTAACATCATTCGGAAAAAGCGGCACAGGCAACCGCGAGTTTTGTGACCCCCGGGGCATCTGTATATGGAAATGGTACGGCCAGACCTTTGTTTCAGAAAAGACGGGCGCGCAATATTATTGGATTGGGACGGATTTCAGTAATTTGAAGGTGGTGGAAAAGAGTTCGGGCCGCTTCGATTTTTCGGGCCGGCTGACCGAACCCAGTTACCTGACGCTGAACCTGCTGCAAGGAAACGATATCGTACAAACCTTCTTTTCCAAGACCAAGGCCTATCCCGGTAAATTCAGCTACCCGCTCACCCCGGCCGTAAAGGGAGCAGACCGTCTTCTGTTTACCGCCGAACCGGTCTATTCATCTTATAAAGTTTTCAAGAAAACCGATACGCTGAAACTACCGTAATGTGGCCCATACGTACCCATCCTAAGCATGCAAGTGTTTCAGAGCGTGAGCAAGGATTTTACCGGTTCGGGTGGACGATAACGGCTGCACAAACATGAAATACTTGCGAGCGCTCTGAAATCTTGCCGGATGCGAAAACCGGGGATCGGTGAGGTTCATCCTTCCTTTTTTTCCAGCGCCTCGACTGCGGCGCGCGCGGCCGCCTGCTCCGCCTCTTTTTTGGTCTTACCCGTGCCCGTGCCATGGATTTTACCCCAGAAGCCCACAGTGATTTCAAAGGTCTTGTCGTGGTCCGGACCGGCCTCTTTCAACACGGAATAGCGCGGTGACTCTTCCCCCTGCGCCTGCACCAGTTCGAGGAGCTTGCTCTTGTAGTTGAAAAAATCCTCCCCGGAAAGCAGGGTGTCGAGCAGTACAAGCACGTATTGCTCGATGAAGCGTTTGGCAGGCGCGAAACCGCCGTCAAGGAACACGGCCGCGATGAGCGCCTCAAAGGCGTTGGTGTTGATGGAAAACCGTGTACGGCCGCCGGTCTTTTCCTCGGACTTGGAAAGAAGCAGGTGCTCCGAAAGCCCGATGCGGTCCGCGGCCTCCTTGAGGGCCTTGCGGCTGATGAGCAGGGATTTGAGCCGGGAGAGCTCACCCTCCTGCTGGTCCGGATAGCGCAGGAAGAGGAATTCGCCAACCACAAAGCCGAGGAGCGCATCCCCGAGGAATTCGAACCGTTCGTTGGAGGCAAGGATGTCGTTTTTGCCCGACAGGGCGTAGGACCGGTGTGATAAGGCAAGCGCCAGAAGCTCCCGGTCCCGGAAACGGTACTGAATCCGCGTTTCGAGGGACGAAGGCGCTTCCGGCGCTTTTTGAACGTTGCGGCCGAACAGCCTTTTAAACAGGCGCGCAATCACGCGTACTTGCGGACCACCACCGTGGCGTTGTGCCCTCCAAACCCGAAGGAGTTGGAGATAGCCACGCGGATGTCCTTTTTAACGGACACATTCGGCGTATAGTTGAGATCACAGTCCGGGTCCGGGTCCTCGTAATTGATGGTGGGCGTAATAAGGCCGTGCCGGATGGACAGCACCGTGGTGATGAACTCCACGCCGCCCGACGCGCCGAGCAGATGCCCAATCATGGACTTGGTGGAGCTGACGGCCAGCGTGTAGGCGTGGTCGCCAAAAACGCGCTTGATGGCTTGTGTCTCCTGCTTGTCGTTAAGCTCGGTGGACGTACCGTGCGCATTGATATAGTCAATCTCCTCCGGTTTAAAACCCGTGAGCCGGAGCGCCTCGCGCATGGACCGCGTCGCGCCGTCACCCGTATCGGAGGGCGCCGTGATATGGAAGGCATCGCACGAGAAACCCGCGCCGCAAAGCTCGGCGTAAATGCGCGCGCCTCGCTTTTTCGCATGCTCTTCGGACTCGAGGACCACGATGCCCGCGCCTTCACCCATGATAAAGCCGTCCCGCTTTTTATCGAAGGGACTGCTGGCCTTGGCAGGCACATCATTGCGCGTGCTCATGGCCTTGAGCGAACAAAAACCCGCCATGCCCGTTTCGCAGATGGTGGCCTCTGCGCCTCCGGCAATCATGATGTCCGCTTCGTCATTCAGGATGGTCCTCCATGAAAGCCCCAGCGCGTGCGACGCGGAGGCACAGGCCGAGACCGAAGCATAGTTGGGACCTTTGGCCTTGAAACGGATGGCCACCATGCCAGCAGACATGTCGCTGATCATCATGGGAATGAAGAAAGGGCTCACGCGACCCGGCCCTTTCTCAAAAAGAAGCCGCTGCTGCTCCTCCATGGTGCGCAGGCCGCCGATACCGGACCCGATGATGACGCCCATGCGCTCCTGATTGACGTTTTCGGGATTGAGGCCGGCATCGGCCATGGCCTCGGATGCCGCGCCCATAGTGTACTGTACAAAGGGGTCCGTGCGACGGGCCTCCTTGCGCTCAAAGAAATCCTCGGGATTGAAGTCCTTGACCTCTCCAACAACCTTGGACGGAAACTTGGAGGGATCCACCTTGGTTGCGATCGCAAGCCCGCTTTGGCCCGCGGAAACCGCGTTCCAGAACTTCTCCACTTTGCTTCCGAGGGGAGAGACGACCCCCATGCCCGTCACGACGACTTTTTTCATAATGATGTCTTAATCCTTGGTTCTTTTTTCCTTATGCAACACCCTTGGACTTGAGATAGCTGATGGCGTCACCCACGGTCTTCATTTTTTCGGCGTCCTCGTCCGGGATTTCGATGTTGAACTTCTCTTCAAAGGCCATCACCAGCTCCACGGTGTCGAGGGAATCGGCGCCCAGATCGTCCACGAACGAGGCCGCAGGCTTGACCTGGTCGGCGTTCACGCCCAGTTTCTCGGTGACGATGGCTTTGACTTGTTCTTCCATAGTTCCTCCTTAGTAAGTGTATTAGGTTGACTACATTGTCATGCCGCCGTCCACGGCCAGCACCTGGCCCGTGACATAGGCGGCGTCGGGCGACGCGAGAAAAGCCACCGCGTCAGCCACATGCCGGGGCGTGCCCAGCTGCTTTAACGGAATCAGTTCGGTCAGTTTGGCCTTGTCTTCGTCTTTAAGCTTGTCGGTCATGGCGGTCTGGATGAAGCCGGGCGCGACAGCATTGGCCGTGACCCCCTTGCCCGCAAACTCCTTGGCAATGGTCTTGGTGAGGGCCACCAGGCCGCCCTTGCTCGCGGAGTAATTGGCCTGGCCCGCGTTGCCCATGAGCCCCACCACGGAAGCGATGTTGATGACGCGGCCGTAATCGGTGCGCATGATGTGCCGGATGGCGGCCTTGGTGCAGAGGAAAGCGCTCTTGAGGTTGACGTTGAGCACGAGGTCCCAGTCCTCCTCCTTCATGCGGAGCATGAGGCCGTCGCGGGTGATGCCCGCGTTGTTCACGAGGATATGGATGTTGCCGAAGGTTTCGACCGTCTTTTTGACGAGTTCGTCGACCTCCGCGGCTTGTGTGACGTCGACCTTGAGGCCAAGCGTGCGGACCGTGTATGTGTCCGCGATTTCCTGCGCGGTCTTTACGGCGCTTTCACCGTCCACGTCGCAGATGACGAGGCTCGCGCCTTCCTGCGCCAGGCGTTCGGCAATGGAACGTCCGATGCCGCGGCCCGAACCGGTGACAATGGCGACTCTGTCTTTGAGCTTCATGCGGAAACTCCGAGGGTTTGAAGTGTCTGGCGGATGTCATCGAGGTTTTGCGCGGGAAGGACGTTCACCGCGGGATTAATCTTTTTAAGGAGGCCGGCGAGCACCTTGCCCGGCCCCATTTCAACGGCGCTGCCCGGGGCTGCGGCCTTGAAACTGTCGGTCCAGCGCACGGGTGAGAAAAGCTGGCGATAAAGAAGGTCGCGTATTTCGGCGCCACGGCTCACAGGCTGCGCGGTCACGTTGCTGATGACCGGGATGGCGGTGTCGCGGATGGGAGCCTGCGCAAGCACGGCCTTCATTTCTTCGGCCGCGTCCTTCATGAGCGGCGAATGAAAGGCGCCCGACACCGGGAGTAACAGCACGCGTTTGGCGCCCGCGGCCTTGATTTTTTCCATGGCCGCATTCACGCCCTTGACACTGCCAGAAATGACAATCTGGTCCGGACTGTTGTAGTTGGCCGGCACCACGACCTCGCCATCCACCGAGCATTCCCGGCAAATCGCCTCGAGCTTTCCGGCGTCAAAGGCCAGCACCGCGGCCATGGCCCCGCTTTTGGCTTTGGCCATGAGCTCGCCGCGTTTGCGCACAAGTCTAAGGCCCGCGGCAAAGTCGAACCCGCCCGCAGCCGCAATGGCCGTGTATTCACCCAGTGAATGGCCCGCGCACACGCCGGCCTTGAGCCCGTGCCGGGATATGGCTTCAAAAATAACGTACCCGGCGAGGAAAAGCGCGGGCTGGGTGTTTTCCGTTGCCTTGAGCGCCTCCTCCGGGCCTTCGAAGCAAATTTTCTTGATGTCAAACCCCAGCACATCGCATGCCTCGTCAAAACGCGCCCGGGCCGTTGCGTCCTTTTCGTACAGGTCGCGGCCCATGCCAACCGTTTGCGAACCCTGACCGGGAAAAAGAAAGTACATCATAAATTTATCACGACCATTTAACAAGCATGGAAGCGTAAGTGAGTCCGCCGCCGAATGCGGTAAAAACAATGTTATCGCCTTTTTTGATTTTACCCGCCTGGAGGCTGTCGTACAGCGTGACCGGCACCGAAGCCGCTGAATTGTTGCCGTACTTCTCGATGGTGATGGCCACTTTTTCGGCCGGGATCCCGAGAGCCTGGTAGACGTATTCGATAATGCGGATATTGGCCTGGTGGGGGACCATATAATTGATGTCTTCGGGCTTGAGGCCCGTTTTATCAAGGAGCCGTTTGACGGAATCGACCACGAGGCGGGTCACGATTTTGAACAGCGAATTACCGGCCATGCTGATGTAGAATTTACTTTCGAGCGAGGGATCCTTGAGGAGCGAGGGGCCCGGCATGAACGAACCGCCGCCTTCGACGGACAGGATGGCGGAATGACGGCCGGCCGCGCCGAGGTCCGCGCCAAGGATTCCGGCGTCCGGATTGTCGGTTGCCGAGAGCACGGCCGCGCCCGCGCCATCGCCGAAAAGCACGCAGCTTGACCGGTCCTTCCAGTTGGTGAAGGGCGAGAGAGCGTCCGCGCCGATGACAAGCACGCGCTGGTAATTGCCGGATTTGATGAAATTGTTGGCCGTCTCAAGCCCATAGACAAAACCCGTACACGCGGCCGCGAGGTCGAAGGCGGGCACATCGCGACTGACGCCCAGCTTGCTCTGGATGAGACAGGCGCCCGACGGCAGCACCGCGTCAGCGGTGAAGGTGCAGTTGATGATGAGGTCGAGGTCGTCGGCTTTGACGCCTGCGTTCTGAAGGGCCTCGTTGGCGGCCTTGACGCAGAAGTCGCTGAGGCGCTCGCCGGGGGCAAGGATGCGGCGCTCCTTAATGCCGGTGCGCGACGTGATCCATTCGTCGGTGGTCTCGACAATTTTTTCGAGATCCGCGTTGGTCAGGACTGTTTCAGGCAGCGCCGCGCCGATGCCGTCAATTTTCGCTCGAATCATTCAGCCTCTTAATGTTTGGTTAAAGGGCGATCATTCAAAAAGCTGCGGATCACCCTGCATGACGGTCTTGATGATATCATTGACCTTGTTATTGACCATTTTTTCGGCCTTGAGCACCGCGTTTTTGATGGCCGTGGCCGAAGAGCTGCCGTGGCAGATGACCACCACGCCGTCCACACCGAGCAGGTCAGCGCCGCCGTAAGTTTCTTTGTTGAACTTGAGCAGGAACTTTTCGGCGCGCTCACCGATGAGCAGGTCCCCCAGCGTGTTTGTCAGGAACCCGGGGATGGACTCGTAGAACTTAAGGAACACGTTGCCCACAAAACCATCGCAGATCAGAACATCGACCTTGCCGAGAATGATGTCGCCGCCCTCGATGTTGCCCGTAAAGTTCATGGAACTTTCGCGCAGCATGGCATGGGCCGCGACCACGGCCTCGTTGCCCTTGGACGATTCTTCGCCCACAGACAAAAGCCCGACACGGGGATTTTTTATACCCCACACGTTCTCCACATAAATTTCGCCCATTCGGGCGAACTGGAAGGGATGCTGGGGCCGGCAGTCGGAATTGGCGCCCATGTCAAGCATGAGCGAATAACCATTGACCGTGGGAATGGAGATGGCAATGGCGGGCCGCAACACACGCTCGAGGCGGCCGAGCCCGAAAAGCGCCGCACCCATGAAGGCGCCGGTGTTGCCGGCGCTGATGGAGGCGTCGACCTTTTTCATTTTCTGGAGGCCGATGCAGTGGACGATGGAAGAGTCGCGCTTGGTTTTAAGCGCCTTGGAAGGGGAGTCGGACATTTCAATGACCTCGCCCGCGTGATGCACGGAGAGCTTGAGGCCCGTGGTGTCATGCTGGGCCAGTTCCTTTTCGATGACCTCTTTTTTTCCGACCAGGACGATTTCGATGCCCTTGTTTTCGCGGAGCGCCGCAAGGGCCCCTTCGATTTCAGGAAACGGGGCGGTATCAGCCCCCATGGCGTCGAGCGCGATACGCATGGATTTATTCCTGTTCGACTTTTACGACTTCGACGCCGCCGTAAAACCCGCAATGCGGGCAGATATGGTGGGGAATGATGGACTGGTTGCAGTGACCACACTTGCTGACCGTCTTGTTCTTGAGCTTCCATGTGGCGCGGCGGCTGTCGCGGCGTGAACGTGATTGTTTTCTTTTGGGTACGGCCATGTTATTTCTCCCTTTTCAGTTTCAATTTCCTAAGCGCATCCCAGGCCGGATTCGGTTTCTCCGGATTGCAGTCGCACCCCTTCTCGTTGAGGTCCGCACCGCAGCCCGGGCACAACCCCTTGCATGCTTCACTGCAGACGGCCTTCATGGGCGCATTGACCGTCAGTTCTTCGGTGACCAACCCGGCCAGGTCGATGACCGGCTCCTTTTCAGTGAAGTAAAGGGTGTTTTCATCGTCATCATTACCGGGCACCCCCATTTTTGCGATCAACGGGAATTCCGCTTCGACCGGCAGCGTGAACTCCCGGAGGCAGCGTGCACATTCAAGTAAAAGAGCGGCCCTGGCGTACACCCTCCCTGTCAGGGATGTCTCGCAGTTATCGTACGTTAACTCCAGCGTCCCGTTTCCGGTCAACCGGAGGATATCGGCGTCCACGTCTTTTGACACAATGGGCAGGGTCAGCTTCCCGTTGCCGGACACCAGGTTTCGTAAATCCAGTTTCAAAAGAGGAAAAAGATAAAAACATGCCTCAGGGTGAGTCAATTATTTTATTCGGATAATACTATTATATATATGTGGGGGCTGAAATTCGCCTGATTCGAGATCCTTCAGAACGTATGACGTATGTCGAGGTCCTTGGCGGCCTTGACTTCGTCTAACCGTTTGACCGGCGTGGTGTGCGGCGCCGCCTTGACCCTCTCAGGGTTTTCGTTGATTTCCCGGACAATCGATTCGAGCGCGGAGACCAGCCGGTCAAGTTCCTCGCGGCACTCGGTCTCGGTGGGCTCAATCATGATGGCCTCGGGCACGATGAGCGGGAAGTAGATGGTGGGCGCGTAGAGTCCGTAATCGAGCATACGCTTGGCAATGTCGAGCGTCTTGACCCCCTGGTCCTTGAAACAGGAGCCTGAAAGCACAAACTCATGCAGGGCCGGGCCCGGATAAGGCAGGGTGAAAAGACCTTTGAGCTTTGCGAGCAGATAATTGGCGTTGAGAATGGCGTTTTCGGTGGCTTCTTTAAGCCCGTCGCGGCCCAGCATGAGGCAGTAGGTGTAGGCGCGCACGCACACGAGGAAGTTGCCGTAGAAACTGTGCACCCGGCCAATGGAACGCGGATCAGGCGCGGCAAAGCGGAACCCCTGCGCTGTTTTTTCGATGCGGGGCGATGGAAGAAAAGGAGCCAGCGCCGTAGAGACGCCGATGGGGCCCGAACCCGGGCCGCCGCCGCCGTGCGGGGTTGAAAAGGTCTTGTGCAGGTTGAAATGCATGCAGTCAAAGCCGATTTTGCCGGGCTGGACCACGCCCATGAGCGCGTTGAAATTTGCGCCGTCCATGTAGAGAAGACCGCCTTTGCCGTGCACGATGTCCGCAATCTGCGCGATGTCCTTTTCAAAAATACCAAGGGTGTTGGGGTTGGTGATCATGATGGCCGCCACCTCATCGGTCATGCGGGCCGAAAGGTCCGCAAGGTCGATGGTGCCCTGGGCCGTGGATTTGACGGGCAGGCACTCGTAACCCGCGCGCGCCACGGAAGCCGGGTTGGTGCCGTGCGCGGAATCGGGAATGAGCACAAACCTGCGCGGATGCCCCTTGGACGCGTGATACGCGTGGATGACCATGAGCGCGGTCTGCTCGCCGTGCGCGCCGGCCACGGGCTGCAACGACACGCTGTCCATGCCCGACACCTCGGCCAGCATACGCTCAAGGCCGTGCATGAGTTCGAGCGCACCCTGGCATTGCTCCGCGTCCTGTAGAGGATGCAGCCCGGTGAACCCGGGCAGGGCCGCGGTCTTTTCGTTAATCTTGGGGTTATACTTCATGGTGCAGGAGCCGAGGGGATAGATACCCTTATCGATATGGTAGTTCAAGGACGACAGATTGGTGTAGTGCCGGACCACCTCAGGTTCGGGTACCTCGGGCAGGCGGGCGGCCTCGGCGCGTAAGCAATGCTTTGGAAAGAGAGAGCGCAGGTCTACGGCCGGACAGTCGGAGGCGGGCAGGCGCACACCGCAACGGCCGGGAACGGACTTTTCGAAGATAAGCGTGCTGTTCACCTCACCCCTTTCCCCTCTCTCACCCCTCGACTCCGCTCGGGGGTCGAGAGGGGCTTTTCTACTTAATACGTACGAAAATCCGGTTTTTATTTTGGGGGGGTCGGGGGGGTCGAGCCCCCGGCGCGTTTTGCTACTTTTGCGCGGTCAAAAGTAGACATGATTGGTTTTCTGATATTTTCCATATTATCTGAATATCTCAATCAATGCGTCTATTTCCTCTTTCGTCTTCTTTTCCGTGATGCAGACCAGCAGGCGCTGTTCGAAACCTTTACCCATAAACGCGAGCGAAAGTCCCGGCTCGATATGCTTCGCCCGGGCCGCAGCCTGCCTCCGGACAAGCGATCCGTCTTTCAGTTCAATGACAAACTCGTTGAAAACCGGCCCGCTGAACGGCAACGCCACATTTTTTAACTCACGGAAACGCGACAGTGCGTACTGCGTCTTTTCGACATTGAGACGCGCCATGTCGCGGAAGCCTTCTTTTCCAATAAGCGATAGCGCGATGGTTGCGGAAAGCGCGAGCAGGCCTTCGTTACTGCAGATGTTGGAGGTGGCCTTTTCGCGGCGGATGTGCTGCTCGCGCGTCTGGGCCGTGAGCACAAAACCGCGCCGGCCCTCCTTGTCGAGCGTTTTGCCAACGATGCGGCCTGGCATTTGACGCAGGTTTTCTTTATGCGTGGCCATGAAGCCGAGGAGCGGGCCGCCAAAGCCAGTGCCCGAAGCAAAATAATGCGCCTCGCCGGCGCAGATGTCGGCCCCGATTTTGCCGGGCGCCTCAAGGAGCGCAAGCGACAGCAGATTAGGAACCGCGATGAGGCAAAAGGGGAATTTTGCCTTGAGCGCAGCCACGGCCGCGACATCTTCGACTGCGCCGAAGAAATTGGGCGTCTGGACCACCACGCCCGAGACCTCGTCGGAAAGGGCGGACGCGAGTGCGGCAAGGTCGAGGCTGCCGTCCGCACGACTGGGAACCGCACTCACCGTAATGCCGAGTCCCTTGATGTAAGTGTCAAGCACCTGCCGGTAGAACGGATTAAGGGAAGCGGGAACCAGGCAGCGGGCCCCTTTTTTCTTATGAAGGGAACGCGCCATGATGACCGCCTCGGCCAGGGCCGTGGCGCCATCGTACATGGAGGCATTGGCCGCTTCATTACCCGTGATTTCGCAGATAAGGCTTTGAAACTCGTAGATGCACTGGAGCGTGCCCTGGCTGACCTCCGCTTGGTAAGGCGTATAAGCGGTGAGGAACTCGCTGCGGCCCGCAATGGTTGCAACCGCGGCAGGAACGTAGTGGTCGTAGGCGCCCGCGCCCAGAAAGACGCGCCACGAATCGCTGTGCGCGTTCTTTGCGGACAGGGCCGTCAACTGACGGAGCGCCTCAAGCTCGCATATCCCCTTGGGAAGGTCCAGCGGGCTTTTGTTGCGCAAGCCGACCGGGATGCCGGACAGAAAGTCATCAAAAGTACGGGCACCTGCGGCCAAAAGCAGCTGTTCGCGCTCGGCCGCGCCCGGGGAGGTAAATCCAGCCATCGGTTAGAGGAGCTCCTTGTATGCGTCCGCGGTGAGAAGATCGTCGGCCTCGGTGGGGCTGCTCGGTTTGATTTTGATGATCCAGCCCGCGCCATACGGGTCCGTGTTGATGGTGTCGGCCTTGTCGGCAAGCGCAGTGTTGACCTCCGCCACTTTGCCGCTCATGGGCGCGTTAAGCGCGGCCACGGTCTTGACCGCCTCGATTTCGCCAAAGGGCTCGCCTTTGATGGCCAACGAACCGACCTCAGGCAGCTGAACGAAAACGATGTCGCCCAGCTCATGTTGTGCATAGTCCGTGATGCCCACAACAGCGAGCCCCCCCTCAAGACGGGCCCATTCGTGGTCTTTGGTGTATCGGAGGTCGTTAGGAACCTGGCTCATAATGTTTCCTTAATTAAAAGTGAGTGGGCATGGCGCTTATTTGCCGGAAAGCTTTTCGAGCGCTTTGTTGAAATCGGCCTTGGCCGCCTTGATGTTCTGCTGATAAGCGTCGTAGCGCTCGTTTTCCTGGTTTTCGTCTTCGGCCTTGAAATACAAGGCGAAAGAAACAGCGCCCGCAGAAAGTTCGCGCGCGGCCTTGTCGAGGAGTTCGCGGACCGCGGCGATGTCCTGTCCCTGCGGCGCGGAAGCCCAGGCGGATTCGAGCTGTTTTTTGACGCCCACGGCGCCGGCCTTATAACCCGCCGCGCGTTTAACCACGGCCTCGTAGACTTCGTCCGCCATTTCAGCGTCGACGTTGACGGCAAGGATGGCGCGCGTGATGTCGAGGCCCTTGTTTGCGAGGGTGGAAAGCTGCTGCGTAAAGCCCGCGTCCTGGGTGCCGCCCGCCGCGGCCTGGGCCGCGAGCGCGGCCGCGGCGCGTGCGTCTTCTTCGGCCTTCTGCTGGCGGAGCAGTTCGTCCTGCCGCGCCTTCTCCGCAAGCACCGCCTCTTTTTTGGCCACTTCCTTCATGACCTTGTCGCTGTTGTAGCTGACCAGCGTGATGACCCCACTCACAAGCACGAGCGTGGCCAACACGTAAGAAAGCACGCTGCGCGCCACGCCGTGCGAATTAATGGCCGCGATAAAGCCGACCACAGCCACCGCGAACAAGAGGACAATGACATACATTTCGAGTTCCATGGACGCCCCTCCGAAAAAGGAAAACAGGCCCGTTCGTTGAACCGATAATATAACACTTACGGAATCTTATTTCAATAAATTGGCGCGCTTGTGTTCTGCCAATACCGCGCTGGGATTCAACGTTTCCTATCTTCTGGGCACGTTGACGCAGGTTGAGGTAAACGGTACTCCCGAGAACAGGAGCCCCGGGGAGAGCCTGAACCGCTTCGATTTTAACGGCGGGATAAAATATTACGGGTGACGGGTCTCATGCATACCAATGCATGAGCGAAAATCACCGCGATTAAGAGAATACGATTATTCGGCCGCTGGATCATATTTCCTGACCCTCTGCGCGTATAATCATTATAACATTTTCGGCCAAATCGTCAATGGCACAATGATTCCGAACGAATTCGGAGCCATTGCCATAAATGAATTCATGAAATCATTTGAAATCCGTAAAGAATTGATTCCGGACGAATTTGTCATCATGCCGAATCATCTGCATGCATTGGTACATTTAATGGATGCCGGGCGGAATGAAATGCCGGTTGCAACGGTTGAAAATACGAGACGGCCACGATCGATATCGTCGTTCGTGGCCGGTTTTAAATCATCGGTTACAAAACAAATCAATCTGATACGGACCGAAACGGAAATACCGATATGGCAGGGACGGTATTACGATCATATTATACGCCATCCGCGGGCATTGGATCCGATACGGAATTATATACGAATGAATCCCGCGAAATGGGACAAAGACCAAAACCGCAAAAAACGGTTGTTGTGATTGATCCGTTTCCCCGTAGGGACGCATGGCGTGCGTCCCTACGGGTGGATTAATTTTCCGAATCCAATATGCGTTTGGTTATTGAATCGCCCGCGCCCAGGCAAGGTCTTCGGGCGTGGTGATTTTGATGTTCCGGTAATCGCCCATCACCACATGCACATTTTTTGAAAGGCGTTCGGCCAGCTGGCATTCGTCCGTGACCGGGCGCTTGTGTTTTTTTGCCAGGGCCAGCGCTTTTTTCAACACATCATATTTGAACCCCTGCGGGGTTTGTGTGTGCCAAAGCGTTGACCGGTCAGGCGTGTCCATAATGCGCGTGCCCCGGACCACCTTGAGGGTGTCCTTGACCGGCACCCCGAGCGTGACCGCATCGTATCGCGACGCGGCCACGATGACGTCGGAGATGTTCCGGTGCGTTACAAAGGGCCGCACGCAGTCGTGGACCAGCACCACGGGAACACGTTTGGACAGCACGTGGAAGCCGTGGGTCACGGAATCGACGCGCGTTGCGCCGCCCGCCACCACGCCCGTGATTTTGGGATAGGCCGCGATGAGCCGGGGGGCCATGGATTTAATGCGGCCGGGAGGGAGCACGAGCACGATTTCAGCGATGCGGGGATGCGCATTGAAAATGGACAGGGTCCTTTCAAGGATGGTCCTGTCCCCTATTTTCAGAAACTGCTTTGCGGTCTTTCCCCCCATCCGGCGGCCGCTGCCGCCCGCGGGAATGATAATGGAAGCTTTTGTTTTACGCATAAATTCTTACCGGCATCTCCTTCCATACTCGTCCGTTAAAACGCTTCCTGCCGTCTTTTTCCGAGTCCCGCCCCACTGTTTAAAGAAGATTTGGGCTGGCGCTGTTGTAGGTCGGTTTGCCCGGCCAATGATTTCTTCATGCGCGCGTCTTCGATTTTCTTGCCTTTTAGATTTTGAATTGTCCTAAGAGCTCTTTGAGTCCTTCTGAAAGTTTTGACAATTCCTGCGCACTTGTCTTGACTAGCATGATCCCTTTGGTAGTATCTGCCACAGCATTGTTTACACCGGCAATGGTTGAGGACACCTCCGAAAGGCCTGATGCTGATTCTGCAACATTTCTTGATACTTCCTGAGCACCGGCACTGACCCCACTGACATTTCTGGCTATTTCATTTATCGTTGCACTCTGTTCCTCAACTGCGCTTACGATGGTCTGCGATATTACATTTACTTCTTCTATGACTTTTGAAACACTTTCTATCGCTTTAATCGCCGCTTCTGCATCGGTTTGCATGTCCTCAACTTGCTTCTGAATTTCCTGCGTGGCCTTTGTAGTTTGCTTGGCAAGTTCTTTGACTTCGTTTGCAACTACCGCAAATCCTTTTCCGGCTTCCCCGGCAGACGCCGCTTCAATAGTGGCGTTCAGGGCAAGCAGGTTGGTCTGGTCTGCGATGTCATTAATGACCTCAACTACTTTTCCAATTGATTTTGCGGCAGCGCCGAGCTTATCCATTACCTCTTTGCTGTTCTTTGCATGGGTATTAGCTTCTCCTGCAATTTGAAGCTCCTTCTTGCAATTTCGTGAGACTTCATTAAGCGATGCGCTCATCTCTTCAATTGCAGTTGCTACGCTATTTGCGGAAGATGACATCTCTTCTGCTGCAGAGGAAATGGAGTTAATATTCGTGGTTGCCTGTTCTGTTGCGGTGGCAACGGTAGAAGTCTGAGTGCTCATTGCTTCGGCATTGGCAGCAATTTGAGTTGATACTGCTGAAAGCTCGGTTGCCGAGGAGGCAACAGTGTTGGCGTTTCCATTGATTGAAGCAATAGTTTTTTGAAGCTTTTCAATAAATCGGTTGAAATATTTTGCCAATTCACCCATTTCGTCGTTGCTTCTGATATCTAGTCGTTTGGTTAGATCGCCTTCACCCTCGGACATAATATCCTTTATAATATCCACTGTGCGTCGTATTGGAGCAACGATATGACGCGGCATAAAAATGGTGACCGATATGGTTATGACCATTGCTATCAGCAATAGGCTAAGCAACAATGTAAGATTGCGTTTATCCGAAACTTCTTTTTCCTTGCCTACCTCTTCAACGCTTTTGTTGGATATTTCTATCATTTTAAGGGTTTTTTCGTCAGACTCATTACCTATTTTTCTGTCTTCCATTAGTTTGGCCATCATTTTTGCTTCAACTTCAATCACCTCAGTATCGGCCGATGAATAACCGGCGCTGAGATATTCATCCCGTTCCAAGGCTAAGGTCTTAAATTCATCGGAATTCTTTTTAAATTCGAGTTGTTTGGTTTTAAACTCATTTAAGAAAGCAGATAACTCCGCTGATGGGTTTGCATGTTTATCCAGTTTAGTAATTATATTTTCCAATTCCTGCCAGGATTCAATAAAAATTCTATATTGTTTTACCCGTTCATCCCAATCGATCTTGGAATTGACCAGCGTTCTTTCGGCCACTCGAATGTTGAGCCTTAAACTATGTATTGTCGACACGCCAAGCAAACTTGGAAATTCGTTTTTAATCAATTGATCGGAAGCTTTGGATAGGCTGGTATAGAATACATAGGACACGATACCTACCACTACGATAAGCGTGAAAAGAATGATATTGGAAATAAATAATTTTTTTGCGAGGGGCAAGTTGTTAAAAAACGTTAACGAGCTAATGCGTTTATTCATATCATCCTCTCACGCGCCTTTTTTTTAATAACTCTTTAATTGCAAATTTTACTGCTTTTTTACAATTTTCAAATAACCCACATAATAGATACCCACAACCTCGGCGCCTTTTTTTATTGGCTCATAACCGGTAGTATAAGGTTTTCCAAGAATGTCAACCACACCATAGAATGCTTTGCCTTGTTTGATTTCCTTGATAGCAGCTCCATTTGGATCAAGAACTGTACCTATGGCACGAGTACCATCGTTTTTTTGAACATTGGTGCATACCCGAATGTATTCATCACCTTTTTTAACAAAAAGGGTGGCGGTTCCACCTACTTTGTTTTTTACTTTATCCACGATGTCGAAGTTGTTATTCATCTTGGTCGTTCCAAAATACAGTGCCGGAGCGTCCTTGTTGTCACCAAC
>JAZDKP010000004.1:0-49608 GCA_043802925.1 Fibrobacterota bacterium
ATTCTGTCCGTCGCACTCTTGCTCCGCTACGGTCTCAAGGCTGACGCGGCCGCGGCCGCGATCGAAGCAGCCGTGGCCCGGGTGTTGGACAAAGGCATCTTTACCGCGGACATCGCCCGGGACAAAACGCGCGGGGTGGGGACCCGCGCCATGGGTGACGCGGTGGTCCGGGAACTCTAGTCGATCAAATTTCAGGAGGTCTTTATGCCAGTGAAAATCTACGACACCACGCTGCGCGACGGCAACCAGGCGCGCGGCATTTCACTGTCGCTCGAAGACAAACTCCGCATCGCTAAAAAGCTGGACGAACTCGGCGTCCATTACATCGAGGGCGGGTGGCCCAACCCCACCAGCGCCATTGACATCGCGTTTTTTAAAAAGGCCCGGGATCTCCGGCTGAAGAACAGCCGGCTCGCGGCCTTCGGCTCCACCTGCCGGCCCAAAACCGCTCCGGAGGACGATGCCATCCTGCAGGCGCTTGTCGAAAGCGGCGCGCCGGTGCTCACGCTCTTCGGTAAAAGCTGGGACCTTCACGTCACTGAGGTCATCAAGACCACGCTCGAGGAAAACCTGCGGATGATCGAGCAATCCGTGGCGTTCCTTAAAAAGCACTGCGAAGAGCTGGTGTACGACGCCGAGCATTTTTTTGACGGTTTCAAGAACAACCCCGACTACGCGCTCAAAACCCTGTTGGCTGCCGAACGCGGCGGCGCGGACTGCCTCGTGCTCTGCGACACCAACGGCGGCTGCCTGCCCATGGAACTGGCCGGTATCTTTCAGAGCGTGCAGAAGGCTATCAAAACGCCCCTCGGCATCCACACACACAACGACGCAGGCTGCGCCGTGGCCAACACCATGGTCGCGGTTTCGCTTGGCGCGGTACAGGTGCAGGGCGTCATGAACGGCTTCGGCGAACGGTGCGGCAACGCCAACCTCTGCTCCATCGTGCCCAACCTGCAACTCAAGATGGGTCTGCGCGTGCTGTCGGACGAGCAACTGCGGAAGATGACCGAAACGTCGTTTGCCGTCTCCGAAATCGCCAACATACTGCACGACGACCGCCAGCCCTATGTGGGCGAGGCCGCGTTCGCGCACAAGGGCGGCGCACACATCGACGGCGTCCTCAAAGTGGCGCGTTCCTTCGAACACATCGACCCCGCGTCCGTGGGCAACACCCGCCAGTACGTACTCTCGGACCAGTCGGGCGGTTCGGCCATCGTCGAAAAGCTCCAGGCGCTCAAACCCGACGTGAACAAAAAAGACCCGGCCGTTCAGAAACTGCTGGCGCACGTCAAGGACATGGAAGCCCGGGGTTACCAGTTCGAGGCCGCGGACGGTTCCTTTAACCTGCTCATGCAGAAGGAACTCGGCCTTTACCAGGATCCCTTCAAATTCCTGGCCTTCCGCGTGAGCGAAGAACTGCTGGCCGACGGCTCGCTGTACAGCGAGGCCACCATCAAGGTGGAGGCGGGCGGGCACGTGGAACACACGGCCGCGGAGGGCAATGGCCCGGTCAGCGCGCTCGACCACGCCATCCGGAAGGCCCTGTCCAAATTCTTTCCGGCGCTTGCCAGCGTGCACCTCGTGGACTATAAGGTGCGCGTGCTCGACGGCCGTGACGGCACCAACGCCCAGGTGCGCGTGCTGATCACCTCCACCGACGGCCAGGAGTCATGGGGCACCATCGGCGTTTCGGAGAACATCATTCAAGCCTCCTGGATAGCCCTCATCGACAGCCTGAACTACAAACTGGCCAAAGACCAGGGGAAAACGGTATGATTCGCATCGTCAAAGGCGCCCGCTCCGCGCATATCAACCGCATCCTGTCGCGCGGGGACATTCATTTTGAAAAAGAAGAAACAGCGGTCCGGAACATCCTCGTGGCCGTGGAAAAGAAAGGCGATGCCGCACTGTTTGCGTGTGCAAAAAAATTTGACGGCCTTAATATTTCCGCACGGAACATCCGCCTGACCCGCGCTGAAACAGAGACCGCGGCGGACCGTTGCGAAGGTTCCCTCCGCAAGGCCATTGACGCGGCCGCCAACAACATCCGCGCGTATCACCAAAAGCAGGTTCTGGGCGACTTCACCTTCTCCCCGGCCACGGGTGTAAAGCTGCGGCAGCGCACCGTGGCCCTCGGGTCCATCGGCCTTTATGTTCCGGGCGGCGCGGCCCCGCTTTTTTCCACGGTGCTCATGACCGCCATCCCCGCGCAGGTCGCGGGTGTGCAACGCATCGCGGTCACCACCCCTTGCCGGGGCGGTCTGAACCCAGCCATGGCCTATTGCTTCCGTCTGCTCGGGCTGACCGAAATTTACAGGCTCGGCGGCGCACACGCCGTGGCCGCGCTGGCCCTCGGTACCCGCTCCGTACCCAAGGTCGACAAAATAGCCGGCCCCGGCAATCTCTACGTATCGCTCGCCAAAAGGCTGCTCTACGGCCGGGTCGACATTGACATGATCGCGGGTCCGAGTGAAATTCTCATCATCGCGGACAAGAGCGCCAACCCCGCTTTTATCGCACGCGACCTCCTCTCCCAATCCGAACATGGCAGCGGCCGCGAATCCTCCATCCTGCTCACCACGGACATCCGGCTGGCCGCAAGCGTGAAGCAAGAGGTGGAGCGCCTGATGCAGGATACGCCAAAGCAGGGTCCTCTCCGTCGCGCGCTCGATGCATACGGCCTCATCGTAATCCTGAAAAATCTACGGGAATGCGTGGACCTGGCCAACCGAATCGCACCGGAACATCTTGAAATAATGACCGAGAAGCCCGAAGCGCTGCTCAACGGAATCCGCTGCGCGGGCGCCGTGTTCCTGGGCCCCTATACCTGCGAATCCGTGGGGGATTACTTTGCGGGCCCCAGCCATGTGTTGCCCACCAACGGGACGGCCCGTTTTTATTCGCCCCTGTCCGTATATCATTTTGTTAAACGGATGAGCGTCATCGAATACAACGCCGACGCACTGAAATCCTGCGGTGAAAAGATTATCCGCATGGCCGAGGAAGAGGGCCTGCGCTTTCATGCCGAGGCGGTCCGGGCGCGGACTTAGCTTTCCGCAACCCAGTCCACGACATCGCGGCCGGACCGGCCGTACGGACGGGCATCATACCCCATCGATGCCAGAAAACGCCCCGCTTCGCTTTCACCGATGCCAAGTGCCCGCATGCGCGGCCGGTTCTGTTCATAAAAGATATGACGGATGCGCTTTGCCCGCAGCAGCAATTCGCATCCCTCCAGGACCCAGGTGTCCGCACCTTCCGCATCAATCTTTAAAACCGCGATATCGCTGGCGTTATCGACCGTCTCGTCGATGCGAACCACAGGGATCGGCTGCGCGTTCCTGTCCTCTTTCGTTGCAAACGCCCCCCATCCGGTCTGCCCGGTCGGGCCGGCGTTGAACAGGTAAGTGCCTCCGCTTTTTCCGGCCGCGATTGCGCGGACGTTGATCCGGTCCTGGAAACAATTCCTTCGCACATTCTCCGACAGCATCACGGCGTTCCGGGGCGATGCCTCAAAGGCGATGCATCGGTTGTCCGGACGGGCTGCGGCCCAGAGCAGTGAAAAGTAACCCGCGTTCGCGCCCACGTCCAAAAGCATCCCTCCCGCGCGTGCGAGCCGGGACAACCGGCGCGTAAGCCCGAGTTCGTAGACGCCGGTCAGGGCAATGCAGCCGTGCATGACATCCGTGGGAACCAATGTCATCGTTATATTGGGCGCATAGGCCAGGGGCGCGGCATCGAACAGGGGGGTCCAATGCGGGGCCACGGGGTGATAACAACGATGGTAAAGAGAGACCCGGAGCCGTTCCGGGAGGAGCGAAAGCACGAATGGACGGCGCATCATTGCACGCTCATTGCGAGGCCTGAAACCATGACACGGTCTTGCGCACGCACTCGGTAAAGGGCGTCCTGAAAAGGGCCTTCATTTCCTTTAGCCGCAGGACAGAACCCGCCATCTTGTCCACGTCACCCGGCCGAAGGGCCCGCGTATAGGCCAGGCGCTTCCGTACATTCATCGCGGCCATGAGCGCCTCCGCCACCTCGGTGATGGAGCGTCCCCGGCCCGAACAAAGGTTTACACAGCCGCCCGTGAACGCTGCAACCTCGAGGATCCGCTCCACCCCCGCAGCCGCATCCTCCACATAAATAAAATCCCGCACTTCCCGGCCCGTGCCAAAGACCGCCACGCGTGGGCCCGGCGCGGCGATTTTCACCATCAGGTCATAGAACACCTGTTTTCGCTGGCGCGGCCCGAACATGGGATAGAGCCGGATGACCTGCGCGGGTATGCCGTAGCAACGCGCATAAACAGAGGCATAGTGTTCCAGTGCCATCTTACCCGCGCCATAGGGCGATACGGGAACAGGCCTATCTGTTTCGCGCATTGGAAAGCATCGCGTATCGCCGTGTACGGCCGCGGAAGAGAAAAAGAGCAGCCGCGGTTTTTTCTTGAGACCGCGGACAAAATCGAGCAACCGGAAAGGCTGGACAAGGTTGTTGTCAAAGTCGTACGCCGGGTCCTTGACCGAGGAAGGAATGTAGGCGTTGGCCGCCAGGTGGAGGACAAAATCGAAGCGCCCCCGCTTCAGCATGTCCAGCGCACGGGCGTCCCAGACATGGCCGCGGACGAAACAACACCGCGCTCCTGCAAGGTTACCGAGGCTTCCGGTTGAAAGGTCATCAAGCACGGTAACAGGGTTGCGCGGTGCGAGCCGTTCCGTGACAAAACTTCCCAGAAAGCCCGCGCCGCCGGTGATCAGTATTTTCTTTCCGTGTATCATACGGGGTTCCCTCCGCTTGTTTTCCTGAGCCAGAGGCCGCTGCCCGGACTCTTCTGGCACAGGGGCAAGGGGCCAAACAGGCCGGCATGGGAAAGATAGGTATTGAAGAAGATGATTTGAAACACCGGATTGTATTGAAGAAAAGCCCTTAGGAGGTAGGCCTCGTTCCAGGCGCGCCCCTCATAAATCCAGTGCCTGGGATATTCAAAGGGATAATAGATGTCATGAAAGTGGACAAGGACGCCCTCGGACAACAAAGGGAGGACCCGGAAGAGCAGATGGTTGATGTCACTGCCGATTTTTCCGACATGGGAGGAGTCGATGAGGAGTATATCGTTGCTTTGAAGTTCGCTGAACAGGGAAAGGTCCACGGACTGTACCGGTTGGCGACGCACATCAAGACGCGCAATCTCTCCGGGCTTAACCAGGGAAAAGAGGCGCTCCGGAAAAGGTTCTATGAAGGTGCTGTTCATCGCGCCATGGAAAAAACGCTCATTAACGTCCAGCAGAACACGGGAAGAGAAGCCGGAACCGACCTCGATGACGCGGCGGGGTGTAAAATGCCGCAGCAGGGAATACAGGAAAATCCCATCGGCATAGGCAAAATAGGGGTTGTCGAGGTAATAACGGAAATCCTCTTTTTTTGTTTCCGGAAAGGGTTGTGCTTCCGCATATCGTTGGATTTGGGAGAGGAGGCTACGCTGGTCCGCCTCGTTTAACGCGATGCCGGGCAGCGATTCCGGAACCGCAAAGAGTTCGGTCTCGCGTAAACGAACCTCTTCCATCGAAGGGATGGGTGAATAAAAATGGCCGCCTTGCGTGAACTGCCGGAGATGGGTGAGTTCGGCTTGCAGACGGTTTTTTTCCGCCCGTATCCGCTCCCGATCCGCGAGCAGGCCCTTGAGAAAAGGAAGCTGCCGGAGCAGGGCCTTCATCCACAACCCCGTTGTTCAAGCAGTTCCCGGTACAGCGCATCCGTTTTTTCCGCAATACGCGTCATCGTGTATTCCCGTTCCACCAACGCCCTGCCGTTGTCCCCCATCCTTTTCCAAGCATCCGGCGCCTTGGTAAATTCGCGCAGCGCGGCCTTGATCGTGTCCACGTTGCGGTGGACAAATACCCCGGTTTTACCCGATTGGACGAGGCAGCGCAGGGCCGGGATGTCGCCGACCAGCACCGGCTTGCCCGCGGACCAGGCCTCGAGGATGGTGACCGGAAGAATCTCACTGTCGGACGGAAGGCAGAAAAGGTCACAGGCCGCGAGCGCGTCCTGTTTTTCCTGTTCGTTGGCATGGCCGAGATAGCGAATGTTGGAAGAGAGGCGGCGGTTAAAAAACGATACCGGATTTTTTGCGTGCGGCCCCATCATCAGCAGCGTCAGCGGCATGCCTGCCTCCACGAGTTCCTCGACCGCGCAGACCAGTTCAGCGTAGCCTTTATGACGGACAAGACGGCCGACAAAGAGAAGGAGCGGCCCCCGTATATTATGCCGGGCGCGGAAGGCTGCGCCGTCACCGGAAGCGGGTCCGATACCGACGCCGATGACGCGGATGCGTGAATCGCAAACCCCCGCGTTCAGGAGCTGCTGCCGGTCCGCCTCATGCAGGGCCACGATCGCGTCCGCCGCATTGTAGAGCGCAATATTCTCCGGGTTATCGCCCCAACGACGCGGGTGCATAAAGGGGGTAATGACAAAGGGGACATGAAGTTCGCGCGTCACGCGGCAGGCTAGGAGCCCGGCGCCGTCAAAGGCAAAGGAATGAATGAGCGAGACACCGCGGAAAAAAGCGCAGGTGCGGTGGAAATAGACATCCGCGAACCGGCGTACCGCCATCCGTTTAAGCGGCGCGTAGGCAAACCGGCGCAGGCCGGGCAGGAGCTTGAGCCCGCAGGGAAGGAGACGCAGTCGGTCAATCCTGTCCGGGGAAAGGCTTTTCACGGGGATGCCGTGGTAGTCTAAGTCCGGGAAGGCGCGTGCGCACAGGTCATCCCCGCCCGGCCGTTCGGGCGCATCCGAGAAAATCTGGGCCGCGGCCCGGAAAGCGTGACGTTCCTTCAGCACGCAGAGCAGACCGCCCAGAAAACGCTCCACGCCGCCTTCGGCCGGGGGAAAACGACGGCTGACAATTCCTATTTCAGCCACGGGACACCGTCTTCCGATAAAGCGCAATCAGCCCTTCAACCGGCTTTGAAGTGAATTCCCGCACCAGCCGGGCCGTGCCTTTTTCCACGAGCAGATCCCGGAGCGCGGTCTCGCGCATGAGCTGCTCCAGCACCTCGCGCATCTCATTTTCATCCTCTGGGTTGAAATAGACCGCAGCCTCACCCCCGACTTCGGGCAGCGAAGCACGCTCGGAAGCGGCCACGCAGGCGCCGGCCGCAAAGGCCTGGAGGATGGGGACTCCGAAGCCCTCGGACAAGGAGGGGATGAAGAGGATTCTGGTCTTTGCAAAGAGCGCGTCGAGTTCGGCATCCGAAAGGACTCCTGTTATTTCAATACCGGGAGCGGATGAACGCACTTTCAGGTTTCCGACAGCCGTAAACGTCCAATCCGGATATTTGACGGCGAGCGCATGGAAGACGTTAAGCGCGGCTTCCGGGTTCTTATGGGGCGCATCGCCCAGGAACAGCACACGATTTTCCTTGGACAGCGCCGGGAGCGGACGCTCCAGGTAACCGACCGGGATAACGCGGACCCCTTTCCGCGGAATCAGGCCCCGCGCCTCCATCATAACCATCGTGTGGAACGAATCGGCCACAACCGCGGTTTTCCGGAGCGCCCTCCGTTCAAGCCGGTACCGCCATTCCCTGCGGTAGACCCGCATATGCGGGTCATCCAGTGTTTCGACGTGCAGGTCATGAACCGTGGCAACAACCGGTACGGAAGGATAGAACGGCAACGTGATGTCCCGGAGCGGTCCCAGTGCCACCGTGGCGTGGTAAAGGTCCGCGCCGGACGCCTTGATTTCCGCGCGGAGCCGGAACGGGTCTTCAAGCCAGCGCCGGCGTGTCACGTAACGGATGACGCGGGAGGCCGTGTTTGGCAGCGCCGGGATAAAGCGACGCGCGTCCTCATCCAGGAGCAGGAACTCAAACCGGATGCCGGGTGCCAGCGCGGGCAGCCGCTGGACGAGATTCTTCACATAATAGCCGATGCCCCGTTCCGCGTAGGCCGTGGAAAGGGGCCGGGCGTCAACAAGGACCTTCAAGGAGCCTCCCATAGAGCTGCGCGTGCGCTTTTGCGAACGCGGCGAGGGAATGCTTTTCCGCATAGGTCCGCACGCGTTCGCGGGCCGCACAGGCCGCGTCGGGTTCCAGCAAAGTTTCCAGGCACGCGGCCAGCGCAACGGAGTCGCCGGCCCGATAAGCCGCGACACAACCCGGAACTTCGGCATTGATTTCCTGCACATAGGGCAGGTCCGGCGCTACTGCAGGCAGGCCGGCGCCCAGCGCGCGCGCCAGGGTCCCGGACCCGCACTTGATGACCGCCGGGCTCACAAAAAGGTCGGCCCGATTGAACAGCGCGGCCAACCCGTTGGGTTCGACATAACCGATGCGCTCGACCTCGCGCGAAAGCCCCTGTTTTTCAATCTCCCGCGTGAGTGTTTCCTCTAGATCGCGATCCTCCATGCGACGCGCGGCCCCAGCAATGATAAGCCGGGCGCGGTCGCGGACACGGGCAAACGCTTTGAGCAACATCGCGTAATCATTGGCCGGCGAAAGGAACCCGAAGACCAGAATCGTTTTTTTCCCGTCCACCGCCGAAGGGTCCGAAGAATCCCCGGGTGGAAGGGGAAACACGGGGTGCGGCAGGACGTGAATACATTCTCCCGAAGCGCCTCTTTGAAGAAGAATACGCCGTGCAAAATTCGTATGCACAATCACCGCGTCCACGAAGAAGTTCCGTGCCGCGAACGTGTCCTCGCGCAGGACGAGGCGGTGCGAAAGCCGGTATTTCAGCCTGCGGAGCGCGTTCAACGGACCGTTTCCTTCGGGCATGGGCGCCACAAAGGGGTTGATCTCGTAAACCTCGTGAACGGTGACCACCCGGGCCCGGGCGCGGCATTTTTTCAGCACGGGCAGACAGCTTTGACCGCCCTGCCGGAAAAGCGTGGGCTCAAACTGGACATGCAAGATGTCGCATGCGGGATGCGCGGGGTTCAGCGTGTGCCGCAGGCGCGCCGTGCCAGGGAGGTGCGCGGCCAGCAGGGCCGCGTAGTCATTGATGCCGCACCGTTCACGGAAAGGGACCACAACCTGAACATCCATGCCGTTATCCGTTTTTCCCGCCGCCGGACTTGAATTGGGACAAAAAGCCGGTGAGGCTGTCCACCCCACGCTTCCAGCGGCCCGGAAGCGCGACCTTGACGCTGTTCATCAAAATGTAGTCCTCCTCCTCAAAGCTCCCAAGCACGGCCGAGCAGACAAAATAGGTAATCATGCCCACCGGGATAGCGACGATAAAACCGAACAATTCCGCCTTCTGGCGCACAATGAGCTCCATGGTGATGCCCATGATAAGCGAGGAAAAGATAATCTTGGTGACGGAGCGGAAGGGATACTGCAATCCCACGGTGCGGCAGGTGTAAATAAGGCCGCCCATGGCGCCCGCGATGGTGACCACGCCGTAACAGCAGGCCGCACCGAGCGCACCGTAAGCGCGGATGACCAGAAGGTCCAGACCAATATTCACGGCCGCAAGGACCATGCCATACTTAAGAATGAAGCCTTGACGTTCGGTTCCGTAAAGGATGGCCGAACCGGGTTTGCTGAGCGAACTGAAAATGGAGCAGAAGAACATGATCTGGAGCGCGTACTTGGCGCCCAGATACTCGCGGCCGTAGAAAAACTGAATCATGGGAAAGGCGAGCACAATGCCCGCCACCCCCACAGGAAAAGAGAAAAAAGCGATATATCGCGATGAAAGGTAGAAAAGCCGCTTGATTTTCTCATGGTCCTTGGATCCGAAATACTCGGACATGGCCGGGAAGAGGACACGCCAGAAGGTGCTGGGCAGTACGTTCATGAAACGCTGGGCCACGTTGTAGGCCAGGTTGTAATAACCGATTTGCGCGGAAGTGCAAAAGCGTCCCAGGAAAAAATTCTCCGATTTGTCCCAGACCACCTTGTCAGCGATGGAAATGGCGCCCACGCTCAGGTTGTATTTCCAGATTTTACGGCGGACATCCGGTTCGGGGCTTTTGAACAGGCTGAAATGGAGCCCTTCGCGCCGGAGGATCCAGCAGAAAAAAGCGGTGTTAATAAAAGAAAAACCCAGCGACACCAGGAGGAGGCCGTCGATGCGGTACCCCAGGTAGAGCACCAGCATCTTGACAAGGAACGCGAGCGGCGTGACAATCAGGTGGAAGTAGGTGAAGTACTCGAACTTTTGGATGCCCTCGATGGTGCCGCTGAAGACCGCGGTCAGAATACCGGGAACCAGTCCCACAAAAGCGATGAGGAAGAAAAAGGTCTCGCGGGGAGAAAAGAAATAGTCGGCAATGGGCAGACGGAAAAAGACAAGGACCGCGGTGGCCCCCAGGCTGAGAATCAATTCAACGCGGAGGATGAAGCTGATGATGGCGTCCACGGTCACGGGGTCACGGCGGCCCCGGTATTCGGCCACGTATTTGGTCACCGCGTGCACCAGGCCCATGCCGATGGCCCACGTGGCGATGCCCGTGACCCAGAGCACCAGGTTGTAGATGCCGTAGTTCTCGGGTTTGAGCGTGCGGGCCACCACAATGGAGGTCACAAAAGTGACAACCATGGTGATGGATGAATTCGCGAGGTTAAGAACGGAGTTGCGGATAAGGCGGGTGCCGCGGGAAGGAATGTCAGCCATGCATCGCCTCAGTGTAAAAAGCCTCGGCCTGCGGGGCGACCACGTTGGGAGCGCACTGTTCAATGACGCGCGCGCGCGCCGCGGGTCCGAGATCACGTACAAGCGCCCGGTCGACCAGAAGCCGCTTCATTTGCACGGCAAGGTCCGCGGGATCTTCGGCAGCAAACAGAAGCCCGCTCTTCCCCTCTTCGATGATTTCAGGGTATCCTCCCACGCGTGCGGCAACAACCGGGACGCTCGAAGCCATGGCCTCCAGGCACGCATACGGATAGTTTTCCCAAAGCGAAGGGAACACGGCAAAACGCGCGTTCTGAAGCTGGGATTTCACTTCACTCCGGTCCGCCTTTTTCATCCACAGGATTTTTTTTTCAAGACCGTGCGCCCGTATCAGCCCTTCGATGGATGCACCGTAGTCCGTGCCGTCCTTCCGCACACCGTAAGGAGCGCCCACAAGCCGGAGCGGGAGCGTGAGACCCCCTTTGACCAGTTCGGCGTAGGCCTGGACCAGCAGGTGGACACCCTTGCGGCACTCCACGCGGCCCGTATAGAGAATATAATCTCCGTGCGCGCTCTTTTCATTGATTTGATCCGTGTCCAGCGGATTGGGATAGCAACGGACATTGCGCAGGCCCCAGCGCCCGGAAAGCAGCGCGGAAAGCGCGCGCGTGGGCGAGCTGACACCCGCGGCCCTTTGCGCCACGGCCCGTTCCATGCGGCCCGTGGCCCGGATGTCAAGGCCGCCCTGGTCGATGCGGTCGAGGCGGGCGGCCATTTCCCAAGGCGTATGGAGGCGGACGACCCGGTGAGTTCCCTCGGCATACGGAAGATAAAAACCCTCGGCACCGCACTCGGGCGCTTCGATGATGTCAAACGCGGTCTCCGACAGGAGCTGTTGGCAGCAAATGGCCGCAGAACGCGCAAACGCCCGCCGTACAAGCGTATTGTAAATGGTCGCATAACAAAGACGGCGGTAAGGGTAACAGAGACGGCCCTGGGGCAGCGGAAAGGTCCCGGGCGCCACCCGGTGCACGCGCACCGCGCCGTCCATGTGCGTATAGGGCGCGCCGGTCTCCGAAAGCGCAATGACCCGGACGCCATGCCCGCGGGACGCCAGCATGGACGCCGCGATGCGGGTGTAGGTCCCGATACCGCCGAACCCGGTCTGCGGAGGGTATTCGCCGGAGATGAAGAGTATGTTCATCCGGTAAACCGCTGGTAATATTCGAGCGTTTCCCGCGCAATCGTTTCGGGCGCGTGTTTTTCCACGACCAACGTCCGGGCCGCCGCACCGAGTTCCAGCCGGACATCGGAATGATTCAGGAAACGCTCGATTTTATTGATGAAGTCCTGCGGGCTGTCCGGTGCAAAGAGCAGTCCGGTCTTTTCGTGCACGATCATCTCATTGACGCCGCCCGTGTCGGTCCCCACGCAGGCGAGCCCGCTGGCCTGCGCCTCAAAGAGCGCGTTCGGAGAATTGTCAAAAAGGGACGGCAGCACGAAAATGTCCGCGGAACGGTAGACGGAGGGAAGCGCGTGCCGCGCGACCGCACCCAGGAATTCGAGACGGCCGGCAAAAGGGCCCGCGGCCTCCAGGAGGGCCTGGCGGTAACGCCCCGCCTCCCCGCCCGGGTCCGCGCCCGCGAAGGTGAACACCATGTTTTCATTTTTCCGGAGCAACGCGCCCACGCAGCGGAGCAGGAGGTCGGCACCTTTCCGTTTTTCCAGCCTCCCCACGAACAGAATGCGCACCGGCCCACTGCGTTTTTCCTCCACCGGATGGAAAAGCCGGCCGTCCACCGGGTTCCGGATGACCTGCACGCGTCCGGGGTCGAGCCGGTAATGGGCGCAAATTTCCGTTTTCAGCGCCGTACTTGACACAGTAAAGGCGCGGGCATGCCGCAGCGCGTCCCGTTCATGCGCGTACCAGCGTTTCCGGCGGAACGAAGGCCGGACCCCGTTCAAGCGGTCCACAAGGTAAGCCGGCGTATGGAACCGGACGAGGACCGGGACGGTCGCGCCCGCGAGACCGCAGGCAAGCCCGTTGTATTCCGGGACTTGTACAACGTCAAGTCCCTCTGCGGCACGAAGCGCCTCCAGCGCGGCGCAAAGGCCGGCCGAACAGCCGCGCTCATGCGCGATTTCAGGAAACAGGAACCGGAACGCCCGGGCGTGGAGACCCGTAACGGGATGCGGGTGGAGAGTCCGGACGGAAACCGACGCGTCAAGCGGGTCCGTGGACACGCCCGCGCGCTGAAATAGGGTCACGGCATGGCCGAGGCTGGCCAGGGCATCGGCCAGGGTGTAGGTATAGGTGGCAAGGCCGCCGTGGCCGCCGGCGGAAGGGTATTCGGACATGACCAGTCCCACGCGCATGTCACCAGGCACCCTTGCTGAAAAGCACGGCGGGAAGGGTCTTGAGCAGGATGACAAGGTCGGCCCGGAATGACGGATGGTCGATATAGGCGATGTCCAGCTCCATCATGCGGTAAAAATCGAGGTGGCTCCGGCCCGACACCTGCCAGAGCCCGGTCATGCCCGCGCGCACCGAAAGGCGCCGTTTTTGCCAGGGCTCATACTGGTTGACCTCGTGCGTAAGCGGGGGCCGCGGCCCCACCAGGCTCATGTCGCCGATGAGCACGTTGAAGAACTGCGGCAGTTCATCGAGGCTGAATTTGCGGAGAATGCGCCCCACCGGGGTGATGCGCGGGTCGAGGCGGCTCTTGAAATGCGGGCCGCCCATCTCATTGATGCGGTTCCGCTCCTCGGGCAAAAGCTCCCGGTCGATGCGCATGGTCCGGAGCTTGTGGAACCGGAAGGGACGCCCCCCCTGCGTCAGCCTTTCCTGGGAGAAAAAGACGGGGCCGCGCGACCCGAGTTTGATGGCGAGCGCAACCACCGGCAGGACCGGCGCGGACAAGGCTAGGCCGGCCATTGCGCCAAGGATGTCCAGGCCCCGCTTCAGCGCACGGTACGGAAGGCGGGAAGCGCTCATTAATCCTTCTGGGAACGGTAATAGTGATAGTAGTACTTGTAATAACCGTACGAGGCGTACCGGTGGGACAGGTTGATGTCGTTTAAGACGAAGCCGGCCATATGGGCATTTACATTCTGCAGGGACGCCACCGAGCGTTCCAGCACATGCTTATCCGTAGTGTAGGCTTTGATGACCAGGACCACGCCGTCGACCTTGGTGGAAAGCAGCGGGGCATCGGTCACGGCCATGACCGGCGGGGTGTCAAACACCACCAGCTCAAACTCGGTTTTGAGCAGTTCAATGACCTTTTCAATTTTACGCGATGCGAGGAGCTCGGACGGGTTGGGGGTGAACCGGCCCGCGGTGATCAGCGAAAGGTTCTCGATACCCGTGGGTTTTACGACCTCGTGGATCTCCTTGCCGATAAACAGGTCCGTGAAACCGTTTTCGCGCGAATGCTGGAACAGATGGTGCAGGATGGGACGCCGGAGGTCCGCGTCGATGAGAAGGACCTTTTTTCCCATCTGCGCGCAGGCCAGGCTGAGGTTGCTCGCGGTCAGCGACTTTCCCTCATGCGGGCCGGAACTGGTCACGATGAGCGAACGCAGGGGGTTGTCCGGGCTGGTAAAGAACAGGTTGGTGCGGAGCGACCGGTAAGACTCGGCGATCACCGACTCGTCCTTGTAAAAATCGATGAGTTCCTTGGGATAGGTGGTCACCACTTCCTTGTTGGCGTTGGACGACGAGCGGCGCTTAATCTGGAGCTCGTCCTTCTTGGCGATATCGATGTGGGGGATGGTGCCGATAATGGGGATGTTGTAGGCGTGCTCCAGGTCGTCGTTGGACTTGACCGTGGTGTCCAGCACCTCGCGCAGAAAGATGAAGCCGAGGCCCAGAAGGAGCGAAACGATGACGCCGACGATATAATAGACGGCCTCGTTCTTGGGCATGGCCTTGTCCGGGTAGTAAACCGAATCGATGATGGACAGGCCGCCGGTCTCGGCCGCGCGCTTGATTTTGGCGACTTCGACCTTTTCGAGGAGCACATTGTAAGTGTCTTCGTACACCTTCCGGGAGCGTTCGAGGCGGGCCAGCTCCAGTGTCTGGGAGAGTTCGTCCGGATGCGCGCGCTTGTACTGGTCGATTTTGCGCTCGTAGACCTTCAGCTTGTTGTTGATGCCCTCGAGCTCCATCTCCTCCTCAACCACAATCTTGCGCATTTTCTGCCACTGGTTGAGCACCTTGGCATCCACACGGTCCTTTTCCTGCGCCTCCCCCAGCTTGATGATCTGCCGTTCAAAGCCCGCGATTTCCTGGTTGAGGGGCGAGCTCGAGTTCAGCGTAAGACCGAGCGCCTCCAGCCGTTGTTTTTCCTTTTCCTTTTCGCGGAGCTGACGCTGGGCATCCAGGAATTCCTGCGTCTTTTTCTGATCGCCGTTCTGGGGTTCAATTCTCTTTTCAAGTGCACGGAGGAGGTTTTGGTCGGCCTCCCAAACCGCCTCCTTGTTGGCACGGTCATTTTTGATGCTGTAATACTGCTCCTGCAGGTGCTTGAGCTCCGCCGTGGTGCTCATGCCCGAGCCGCCCAGTCTTTCGCTGAACTGCCGGAAATCACGTTCGGCCGTCTCGAGTTTGTCGCGGATGATGGTCAGCTGGTTTTCCGTCTCACGCACCGTATTCTCGGTCTCCTCAGCCACCATCAGGCGGCACATGCGCTTGAAAATATGGGTGGCCGAATTGGCGAGATCATAGGCCAGCTGCGGCCGCTGGGCCACCGAGGAAATTTCGATGAAGGACTCGTATTCGGTGGTCCGCAGGCTGATGACGCCCGAAATGTAGGTCCGGATCGTCTCGTCCGTGGTATCCAGCGCAAGCCCTTTGAACGGCGCCTTGCCGAGGGTGTCAAGGATGGCCTGCAGAAAGCTGCGGCTGCGGAAGATGCCCTGGTAGAAATTGAACGAGCGCGTGGACTGCATCACCTGGGGCATGAACGCGGTCTGGCTCTTGAGGTCCTCAATGACCAGCTGGGACTTGGTGAAATAACTGTCGGGCGTGGATTTGACATAAAAAACAAGGGGCGCCATGATGCTCGCGAAAATGATGATCAGGCTCAGCTTCTGCCGGAGAACAATGCTGAGGTACTCCTTGAAATCGAAGTCGGTCCGGTTCTTTTCCGCTCGCATAAAGGGGCCCTTATTTGCTGGTGTAGCTGGTGATGAGCAGGTAGACGGTAAAGAGGCTCACCGCGTCACGGACATATTCCATGAAGACCGACCAGGTGATAGTCTTCTTGTACACGATGATCATGTCGCCTTCCTTGACCTTTGGGATTTTCTCGGTGTCCCCCAGTTCCTCCCAGAAATGGCGGAGGTCCACGGCCTCGTCCATCCGTTTCCCGTCGATGGTCGTGATGTGGCGCACCTTGGTAAGGTCCGCGTTATCCATTTGACCGCCGGCCACTTGGATCATGTCAAAAAGGTTGGCGTTGGGCGCCGCGGCGTAAAACCCGGGGCTGCGGACCGCGCCGAGCACCTTGACCGTCTTGCTCTGCTTGGCCCGGACCAGGACATAGGTGTCGCCCTCGCGGACCTCGGGGAGCGACGTGAGGTCGCCCTCAGCCATAAAGGGTTCCAGACTCACGGTCTGCGCCTCGTCCGGACTTTTTCCCTTGCGGATGAGCTTGACATTAGTGAGGTCGGAATATTCATTGAAACCCTCGGCCATCATGAGCACCTCCTGGAGCGAAGCGCCCTTGTTCACAAAGAGGAGGCCGGGTTTTTTGACCTGGCCCAACACGTTCACTTTGAGCTTGGTGTCCGAAAGCATGTTCACCACCACCATGTTGGCCGGGTCGCTCTTGGCCACGGCCAGCGAGAGCTGATCCATGAGATCGGACACGGACATGCCGATGACCGAGCGGTCAAGGAGCAACGGGTAATCCAGCGTACCGTCGTCGGCCACGACCACCTTTTTGGAGAGCGCGGCGTTGCCGGCCACGCTAATCTCCAGCACGTCCCCGGCCTGAAGGGTCCGGCAGACGGCGGGCAGGGTGAAAACAAGGAACCACAGTCCGGCAATCAGCAGTCGCATCGTTTTGCCCCTTTGACAAGGTTTCGCGTTAATTGGGCTGGAACACGAAGGGGAAATTCACGGTGATATCCCCCTCATTCTCGGCGATGGCGGGGAACATCCAGTTCTTGACGACCCGGAGGATGCGGTCCTGCAGCGCCGCGTCGTCCACGGTGGTCTCGGAAATCTCGACATCCGTGACCGTGCCGTTGGCCAGGATGGTGAAGCGCACGGTGATTTTCCCGGACAGCGAGGGGTTGGCCTTGAGCAGGCGGTTGTACTCGGCCATGATGCTACGCATGTTGGACTTGACGTACGCCATAATCGTCTGGTCGTTGCGGTTGGCGCTGTTGACCGCGTTGCCCACGGTCTTGGGCTTGCTGACCTGGATGTCACCCAATTTCTGAAGGGTCTTTTCGGTCCGGCCAAAGCCCGAGACCATGTCCGCGATGGACACGGCCTGCGAGGACTCGACCACGCGGCGGGTGGTGAGTTTGACCTCCATGTCGGCCTCGGAACCGGCGCGCTGGACGCCGGTGACATTTCGGAGCACCGCGTCAAGATCCGCGTTGCCCACACGCTTGCCGCCCAGCACGTCGACCACGGCGCGGCCGCGCGAACGGGTGGGCCCCATGCCCGAGAGCACGGCGAGCATGCCCGTGGAGCGCAGCTCCTGCTCGATTTTGGAGGCGCGCCGGGCCACGTTGACCTGGGCCGCTTTCCGCGCCTGCGTGCCGGCCGCGGAGGGCGCTCCGGTCTGGCCCTTGCCCTCGGATGGCGGCACATCCGCCTGCGTTTCAGTCGTTTTAACCGCCTGCGCCGCCCCCGAAACAATCTTCTTTTTTTCGGGCTTTTTGGGCTTGTCCATCAGAAGGCGGGCAATGCGCTGGGGCATTTCTTCGATGGTCTTTTCCTTGATGGTCGTGGTGTCCACGCGCTTGACCATGACCATAAAAATGACATGGGCAACAATGGAGGCCGCGATAAACAGGATAAACCAGCGGTCGTAGTCGTACATGGGCTGGCGTTCCAGTCCGGACAGGCGCGGGTCGTTCGGGGCTGCAGGGGTCGTCGGTTCTGACATGCCTTGCCTGTTACCCTTCCTTCTTCAGGACGAGGAGTATGAAATTGCTGAATCCGGACTGGCCGCAGGTGTACATGACCTTCTGCAAGCTTTTGAACTGAACCTTGCGGTCCGCCTCGATAAGCACATCGCCCTTGAATGTGATGCGGGTGGAGTTCTGGGCGATTTTATCCGTGTTCCGCCGGCGTTCGTCAAGCAGTTGCGAGAGCGGGGCAATGGTCAGCTCCTCGCTTTTGGCCATGTCATTCATCGAGATGACAGGCGTGCCTTCGACGAGGAGGTATTCCTGCGTCAGCGAAACCTTGAAGGCCTGCTCAGCCTTTTTCTTGGCCGTGGACAGTGGCAGCGTGAGTCCGTTGCTGGGTGTGACGATGTCCCCTTCGGCCGAAAAGCTCTTGAGCAAAAAGACCACAAGCACGGTCATCATGTCCACCAGCGAGGTGATCTGCATTTTGACGGCACGGATTTCACCGCCACGGGTTTTGGCGACCTTTTTCCGGTTGGTTTTTGATGCCGGGAAGCTCATGCGTCAAGCCTCCTTGGAACTTTTAACAATGAACAGGGACGCCAGCCCCGCGTTCTCGATGATTTCACGCACATACCCGTGCGGCGCATAAAGTACCATGGCGACCTGGTCGACCGGATAGTCACGGCGGACATGGATGAGCGCGCCCAGTACCGCGCTGTCGACAAGCGTGGCCTCGGTGAGGTCAAAGACAATCTCCTGCATGCCCTGGCGTATCAGGGCCTCGACCTCGCGGCGGAGTTCCACGGCCATTTCGCGGACCGTGCGGGCCGGCAGGCACAGGGTGCCGCGCTTCGCCTTTTTGTCGGTTTTCGTTTTCACTGGAGACCTCCCGAGAGCCCGATATTTGGAAATTGCGCATCCCGGCAGATGTCCATGACCGTCACGATGTCTTCATAAAAGATATCCTGCTCGATAATGAGCACGATGTCTTCCTGGTTGGGATAGTGCATTTTAATGGCCCGGAGCGCACGATTGAGAGCCTCGTGATCATACTTGCCGTCCGCGGTCTTGAGGATGGGCGGAAGTACCTGGCCCGTTCCCGCGAGCGTAAAACCCTGGTCGGTAATGGCAATGGAGATGTCGAGTTTTTCAGACTCGTTTGCAGCGGGCGGTTCGTTGGACGGCCCTTCCCCTTCGGCCATGGCGGGTGGCAACGAAAAATTGATGGCCGCGACCTCGGTGAACACCGCCATGGAGATAAGGAAGGGAATGAGAATGACCATCATGTTCATGAGGGGGGTGACATCGATGTCTTCCGCCTCAATGAGACGGGAAAGGGCCTTATCTTTCCGTTTGGAGGGACGAAACGCCATTTTTTAAGTTTACCTGTTGGTCCGCTGGATAAAAAGGAAGTTAAGGAGACGAACCGAGCTTTCATCGATTTCTTCGATGATTTGCCCGGCCCTGGCCTGCAGGATGGAATGCGCGACCATGCAGGGAATGCCCACAATGAGCCCGAAGGCCGTGCAGTTCATGGACTCAGCGATACCCTTGGAGAGCAGCACCGCCTTCTGCGATGGGTCCGCGGCCGCGAGGGCGTCAAACGCCTGGATAAGACCGGTGATGGTGCCCAGCAGACCGAGCAGGGTGGAGACGTTGGAGAGAAGCGCGAGATAATGGGTCCGCTTGTGCACACGGGGAAGTTCGCGGAGCGCGGTTTCATCCACGGCGTTCTGGATTTCTTCGTTGGACAGGCCCTGTTCGTAGTGCCAGAGCGCGGACTCGAGGAGAATCGCAAGCGGCGACTTGGACTTAAGACAGAGCTTGCGTGCCTCGTCAACTTTATCGGTGCGAACCAGACGGGTCAGCGTGGCCAGGAGGTTTTTTGCGTTGACGCGGCAGCGGATGTTCAGGTAATAGACACGTTCGATAATGACCGCCACGCCGAACACAGACACCGCGAGAATGACGTACATGAACGTTCCGCCCGATTCAAAGAATTTTGCAATGCCTTCCATTTCCCGACTCTCCTTTGGTTTTATGCCAATTCTATATAATATGCGTGTTTGGACATAATATAGTCATGGGGCGGATTTTATGTCAATATTACCACTTTTAACGCAGCAAAGAAAATTCTTATTCCTGGTAATAAATCCCGCGCACCCCCCCGCGCGCGAGGATGCGGGAGATCCCGTCCCGGTTGAAATAGAGGTCCAGGGAGTCGCCGCTTGTTTCGTTGCGGCCGCGCTCCTTTGGGTTGTCGCGGCTGAAGTAGACACTTTCGGCATTGCCCGTGATGTGCGCGCTGTCGGGCCGGTTGCCGGAAAAAAAGAAGTAGAGCTGCTTGCCCGAAAGCCGGTCCACGTTGAGGCTATCCCCCGCGCGGCAACTTTTCACGAGCCCATGGCCGTAAAGTTCCATGCGCGAAATGCTGTCGTTCTTAAGAAAGACGAACAGCGTGTCCCCGGTCACGTGGGTGCGGAGCGTGGAATCCGGGTGCTCCTTGTTTTCAGAAAACAGATACGCCTCCGCGGAACCGAAGACACGGATGCAGTCGAGGGTGTCTTTGCGGAAACCGAGTGTGAGGGTGTCGCCTTTGAGCACGTCCTTATCGCGGTACACGACCGGTTTTTTCCGGAGCGTCACACTTTCGCCGTTCGCGTCGTATTCCGCCTGCGCACAAAGGGCCCGGGTGATCCCCTGCGTGACGACCACCTTGTCCTGGGCCAGGGCGCACCGCGTTTTACGCGAGTAGGTAAAGAAGGCGGCTGTAATCTTCAGGGTGTCGCCTTTTAAGCTGTCCGCGCGGGTCAACACCGGATCACGCCAGATTCTGCTCTCCTGCGTCACATTGGAATAGGTCCCCTCCTCGCCCGTGATGCGCACGCGTTTTACCGAGTCCACGAGCGCCACATTGCCGCGGGCCTCCACGAGTGTGTCTTTCTTATAGTAAACGAGCCGGTCCGCGTAAATACACTGCGCGTCGTAGTCGAGCCGCACGCGGCGGATGAAATCGATTTTATCAAGTGTGTAATAATGAATCGCCGTGTCGGACTGGATGTGGGCGTCCTTGTACTGGATGCTGACGTGGCCCACAAGTTTCTGGATTTTCACGCCCCCGCGGTCGAGGTACTCAAAGCTGTCCGCGTGCTTGATGATAAGCGGGTCCTTGTCCTCGGACAGGACACCGGAAACGCCGAGGAGGGGGAAAATGAAGAGCAGGAACAATCTTCTCAGCATGGGGTGTAAATATACAAATTTTCCCGCCACGGGATTAATCCCGTGGCGGGTGGAGGCGGTTTGCGCTATTGCAAATCGTTGGATAATACATTAGATTATTGGGGTATGAGGCGACTATTTTTCCATTATGTTGTGCGGGTCAGCGGACCGGGCACCGTGCTTCACCGGACAATGGTGCGTGTCAAATAAAGCTTTTACATAAGGAGCCTTCCATGCCCCGTAACGTCTGGTGCGGCAACCTTCGCTGGCCCTCGGGCCGCAACCTCGGTGATTTCGCGCGCGACATTTTTCGTATTGAAAACTGCACGACCGACCGCGACAAGGCCCTCGCCTTTTACAAGTGGTTCATCCGCTGCTTTATGCGCGGCCCCAATTACGAAACGCCCGATGGCTTCGGTGGCTATTCCCGCACCTTTGACGCGCTCCGCATGTTCGCCTCCTTCGGCCATTTCGAGTGCACGGGCTTCGGCTGGATACCGGCCGAGGCGCTGCAGGCCGCCGGACTCAAAGCACGGCGGGTCTGCGGCCAAAACGACGGCCACACCATCTACGAGGTCTGGTACAAGGGACTGGACGGTAAAGAAGGCTGGCATGCCTTTGACGCGCATCAGTGCTGGTATTTTTTAAACCGCAAGGGCGAGGTCGCCTCATGCGAGGAACTCACGGCTGACCACAACCTTGTGCACGCTCCCGCGGGCCATTCGGATCCCCTGGGCTATAACACCGACTACGCCTATCTCGGAAAACGGCACGCCTGGTCCGACGCGCTCGATGTCATCCAGCAAGTGCGGAACGAAACACTGGGCTGGGATCTTAAGCCCGGCATGGAGGCCGCCATCCTGTTCGAACCCGCGGATCCGCGTCACATCCTCTTTTGCGGAAATGAATATCCGCTCGGTTCGCATTGCCAGATTCCGGCGTACGATCATTGCGGCGCGCTCCTGTTTCCGGAAAACGAGCCCTACTGGAACAACTACCGCCGTCCAATGCCCGACAACGCCTGGATTGTGAACAACGGCAAGGCCGTGCGCACGCATGGCTGCGGCGCGCTCCGTTGGAGCCCGCTTCTGCAGGGCGCCGAAGCGGTGGAATGGCAGGCCCATGCTGTTTTTGAAAACAACACAGCGCGGCCGTCCGGAAAGAACAAACATACCGAAATCTGGTACCGGCTCACGCTCCCCTATTACGCAACGCACCTGCTTGTAGACGGTTACGTGCGCTGCGCCACCGGAAGCGATTACTGCGGCGTGGCCATCTCGTCGGACAAGGGAACGACCATCCTCCCGCTCGCAGACAAACTGCGTAATAACTTCCGGCTGCTGAACGGCCTTGAGGAACGGAAAAACAACAAGCCCTCCGTCCAGTTCCTCCGCGACCTCTGGGTCCGCATCGAGCTTCATTCGCACGACGGCGAGGCCTCCCCCGTACTCGAGTACCTCCGTTTCACATTCGGTTTCCAGCACAACATGTTCACCCAGCCCCTGCTCCTGCCCGGAAAAAACGCGCTCTGGCTGGAAGGGGCTGAAATGAAGGGTTGCCGCGTGAATGCGACCTTACGCTACACGCTTAAGGGTGCTGAAGGGCTGGTTGAAATGGAAAGCAGCCGGGACGGCCGGGTTGAAAAAGAGGTGACACTCGACTGCAGCAGGCCGGATGACATCACAATGCGCGGTATCACCCTGGCCTGCGAAAAAGCCTAACGCGCGACCACGACCTTCTTGACCAGCGTTCGCGCTCCGGCCATAAGACGGCAGACGTACATCCCGTTCGGGATCGGTTTTCCGGATGCGTCCTTGCCATCCCACGCCACAGAATGACTCCCGGCCGCAAGGCCCTCTGCCAGTGTGCGCACCCGTTTTCCCTGAAGCGTATACAGGCCGAGAATTGCGCGGGACGAAGCCGGGAGCATGACGCTGAAAACCGTGCCATTGACGCAGGGGTTGGGACCGTGCATTGCGAGCGAGAAAGCGGCCGGAGCATGGACCGGCACTGCGGCCGCATCGAGCCCGTCGTTATAGAGGATGGTCAGTACCAGACCGTAACCCACACCCGTGACAAAGTTCTCCTCCGCAGGGATGCCAATGGCCCCGGTACCGCTGTCGGACATGACCAGGATGCCCAGGCTGTCCTGGTTGGAATGATCCATGATGTACTTGACCGCGTTCGTGACGTTAAAGGCGCGCGTGACCGCAAGCGCGGAATCGAGCGCGCCGTACAACCAGAGATTATTGCCGTTATCGAGCCCTTCGTAACGGCCGGTGTCCGTGGAACCGGACAGCAGCGCGAGGGTCTCGTAGGTGACCGGGTGGCCCGTTGTGTCCCAAACGGGCTCCGTATCCTCTGAGGGCGGGAGCAGGATAGAGACCACAGCAGCCCCGGCAACGGCCCGTAACCCGGTGGTGCGGCCGAGTGTCAGCTTGTGGCCCCAGAGCCAGGCGGAAAAGACCTTGTCGCTCTGGCGCATGGCCGCAAACTCCTGGATGCCATGGTTGAGGTAGTACCCGACCCGGCGATGGTTGCCAAACGCATATTCACCCGGACAAAAACTGACGTTGATGTCGTGGCCGCTCCCGTTGTCAGTAGTGAACTGGAGGGTGCCCGCAACCGAGGGCCGGTTGAACATGTTAAGGTCATTGCGATCGCCCACGTCATTTTCAGTCAGGTAATTGTTGAAATGGAACTGTGAGGATGCGGCCAGGACCGCCAACAACAGGATGCTGATACCCATCAATGTAGTTTTCATACCCCCCCCTTGGTTCAAAGCTCTGAAGACCTAATAATATATTCTTTTTTACCACCCCTGTTTAATTCTTTTATCATACGGTTAGTCATTCTTTCTTTGCGAAAAGATCATAAAAAAAGCGCTCCAATGAGCGCTTTTTGATAAACGAACGGGTTCATGCCTGTTTAATACGTGATTTTACTCTTTTCCGTGTTCCCCAGCCACATGTAGAGCATTTTCGGAACGCTTTTCTGCGCCACCGTAACGTCAAAGCCATCCCCTGACTTTTTGACGGGTCTGACCAGCTCTTTTTTAACGCCATTGTCCATGTACCCGAAACCGAGTTTCAGCCGGTCGAAACCGGCCGTGCCGTTCTCTGTTGTGACCCGGATCTTGTTCATCCCAGGCTCAAATTGGGGCAGGGCGAACATATTGTGCTGGAAAATGCATTTGACACGGAAGGACTTGAGCCCCGCATCCGCAGCCTTGCCTGCGGACTTAAGCCGGAACCGGACAAGATAGCCCTGAAAGGTACGGCCGGTCTCGAGCGGGTCTACGAATTTCCGGAGGTCCGCTTCAAACGTGCCGTCAGTCTTGACAGGCAGGAGTGCGATATCCTGGAAGTTTTCCGCGGACTCTGTGTCCGCATAGGCGGTGACAAAACGATCCTCCTTCGGGATAATGGCTTTGTCAATGTCAAAATAAATGCGCGCGATGGAGAGCACCACGCTGTCGGCCGCGCTCTTCCGCACATACCGCGCGGACACGGCCATGGACATGAGCGGATAAGGCAGTTTGATGCGGTAGGCGAGTTCCGCCTCCTTCCCTTTGGATACAGGGGCAATCATGCGGCCGGTCGTTGTGCGTACAGAAACGATATTTGAACGGATACAGGCGTCATCCAGCGAATCGCCCTTCGTGAAATCCGGCTCGAACAGGTGGACGCCGTTGGCGTAATACCGGTAGTACGTCACGCCCTTGATTTCCTTCTCGTAGGGTTTGAAATAGGACCAGTTCACCGTGTCGAGGCTGTCCTTCCAGCCGCAGAGGTGGCGCGGTGGATACCACTGCCAGTCGCGCGTTTTCCCGAACTCGCGATCCTGAACGTTAAAGTAGTCGCCGGGCAGGTAGTCCCAGAGCCAATAGTATGTTTCACCCTTTTTCAACGTTTTACGGGTTGTAAAATAAGCGGGTTGCTTGACATTACCGTCCTTCCAGCCTTTGGCGTAACCTGCGATGAATCCGGTATCATACGCAAAGTAGCTGTAGGCGCCCTCCAGGTCCGGCGGAATGGGGTCGGGCGGCACGGCGCAGGGGAAATAGGGGACCGAGGCGCGGTTCTCTTTCTGCGCGTCGATGAGGATGAACGGGTCTTGGGCGATGTCCTCGAGCGAAGCGATGGTACGGTCGGTACGGGTCAGGGCAAACGCTCCGATGGGCGGGTCCACCCAATGCCACTTGTCATGGGCGTTGAAGCGGAGATGAAAGGAGCTGTGGCCCCCAATTTTCCGGGTGGGCTGCACCGGGCCCTGGCTCCCGATTTCCATGGTGTTCTCCCAGCCAAAGACCTCGGCGCAGAGCGTGCGGAAGATGCAGGACTGCTGGGTGCACCAGGCGCAACCGTACACGGTGTAAAGCTTGACGGGGTCGAACACGGTCAGGTTGTCCTCCGTGTTCTGCTTGAGCCGGTTGTGATGGACCATGCGGCGGTGGAAGATATAGAGCGCGCGAAGCTTCTGTTCCGGCGTCATGGTGTCGTGCACCACGTCCTTCACGATGGTCTGGAGGGAAAAGGTGTTGACCGAGCGGTCCGTGTCAACAATGGGGTTGAGCACAAGCGCCTGCGCGGCAATGACGGACAATACAATGACGGCCGATATAAATATTGTTTTCATATTCAAAACGTGATAAGTCTTGGGTGACATTGGTTTCAACTTAAGCCCCCCTCTCTCTGCGAGAGAGGGGGGAAAGGGGGGTGAGTTGTCACCGCACGTATACGAACTGCTTGACGCTCTGGCGCGCATCGATGCGCAGGCGAACCAGGTAAACGCCCGCGGCAACCGGCGCGCTCGTATGGCCCCGGCCGTCCCATCTGAGACGATGGGCGCCAGAGGCCAGCGGACCGTTATACAGGACGCGCACGGTGCGGCCGTTCAAATCAAAGATGCCGACTTCCAGGCACCGCACGGGAGACGCCAGCGCAAAGCGGACCGTGGCAAAGGACTTGACGGGATTCGGCTGAATATCGAGCGTCAGCGCCTCGGGAAGGGTGCTGGCCGCGACTTCCACGGCAGTGCCGGGATTGGTGCCGTACGCTTCGTACGCGCCGTACGACACCATGGCGGGCCGCGCGGTGCCGAGCTTGTCGGTGAGCACGCTGTCGAAACGCGCCACCTGGCCGATGAGCGCCGTGGCCGTGGTCTTGAGCGCGTAGTTCCGGTTGGCGGGGTCCCAGAAGTAGGCGCTGGAGTAGGTGGTGCTTTTGTAATTATTGGTTCCGCCGTTCACGGTGACCGTACCGCCCAGGATGAGGTTGTTGCGGATGTCTTCCGCGGCAATGGTGCCGGTGCAGTAGATGATGGTGTTGTGATACACCTTGCGGTTGAGGTTGGGGCCGCAGGTGTATTCGAGATGGGCGATGTTGAGCAGCACGTTGTTGCGGTACATGATGTCGTCCGTTTCGTAGGAACGGTTGTCGCGGAACTTGCCAGGGGCCATGCAGCCGCCGCCGAAGCAGAAGCCCATCATGTCCTGGCCCGGGCCTATGATGTTGCCTTCGATGATGTTGTGCGCCGCGCCACCCTTGAAGAAACCGGAGTAGGTCAGGTCACCGGCTGAGCTCCCCTGCGACCGGACCAGGTCATGAATCCAGTTATTGCGGATGACCATATGTTCCGGGCCGTCCAAATTAAAACCGTTGCCGTTGCCGGCTATCCCAAGCGTATCGCTGGTGATTTCGTTGCCTTCGAGGATGCTGAAATCCCCGGGATAATTGTCATTCGTGCACGTGAGGGACCAACCCGCCTTGACCGAACTTTCGCCGAACTGCGTCAAAATGCAATTGCGCATCTGCCAGTACTGGCCGCCGGTCAATCCGTTGTCATTGAACTTGATGACAACGCTGGCATATCCCATGCCGTTAATGTTCAGGTTTTCGATGATGTAATACCGGTGGTTAGCCACGAACATCTCTTCGTTGGAATGTTTGATAAAAACGGTATTGGGCGCGGCCGCGCGCGCCACAATGGGCTTTTCAGCCGTTCCATCCCTGTAAGAGCTGCATACGGACGGATAATTGTAGGTCCCCGGCTGGATGAGGAGCGTGTCGCCCGGTTGCAGCTTCGAGAACTGGCCCGGAATCTGCGCGGACTTGGTGGCAATATACGTGGTGTCCGCGAAAGCCACGGCAAGGGCCAGGCATACCAAGCCCGCTGCCAGGAAAAATGGCCTGCTCATATGGTTCATGGTTCCTCCTAAAATTAACGTAAATACACAAATTGCTTGATGCTCTGCCGGGCATCGACGCGCAGGCGAACCAGGTAAACCCCAGCCGCAACCGGCGCGCTCGTATGGCCCCGGCCGTCCCACCGGAGCGTATGGGCGCCCGCGGTCTGCGGACCATTGTACAGGACGCGCACCGTGCGTCCGTTTAAATCGAAGATGCCGACTTCAAGGCACCGCATGGGCGACGCCAGTGTAAAGCGGACCGTGGCAAAGGACTTGACGGGATTCGGCTGGATGTCAAGCGTCAGCGCCTCGGGAAGGCGGCTCATGGCGTCCTCGACCGCGATACTCGGGTTGGTGGCATACGCCTCGAAGGCGCCGTACGAAACCAGGTCGGGCCGCGCGGTGCCAAGTTTATCGGTGAGCACGCTGTCGATGCGCACCACCTTGCCGATGAGCGCCGTGGCCGTGGTTTTCAGCGCATAATTGCGCGAACCGGTGTCCCAGAAATAGGCGCTGGAATAGGTGCCCGTATAATTATTCACACCGTGTGCGGTGTTGATGGAGCCACCCAAAAAGGCGTTGTTTTTGCATTCCTCCGCGTTGATGGTGCCGCTGCTGTTGATAATTGTGTTATGGTAGACCTTCCGGTTGGTGTTAGTGCCGCAATTGAATTCAATGGTGGAGCACCCGTTGATGATGTTATTGCGATACATGATGTCATTGGTTTCAAACGGACGGGAATTGCGAACAAATTGGGAGCCCGTGCATCCGCCGCCAAAACAGAACGCGCGTGTAACACCCGGCCCGATAATGTTACCTTCGAGGATATTATGCTGGGCCCCGGCTTTAAAAAATCCGGCATACGTGGGATCCCCGGAGGTCCCCCCCTGCGAACGCACCAGGTTATGCACCCAGTTATTGCGAATAACCATGTGTTCGGGCCCATTCAGGTTAAATCCGTTGCCATTGTCGTATAAACCGAGCGTGTCGCTTGATATTTCGCAACCTTCAATGAGTGAGAAATCGCCCGGGAAAACGGAATCAGGTGTCGTCGTCATGGCTCCGGCCTTGATGAAGCTTTCGCCGAATTGGGTGAGCACACAATTGCGGATCTGGATATACTGGCCGCGATCATTAAATTTGAAATGGTGGTTGGCGTAACCTGCGCCGTTCATATTCAGGTTTTCAATAATATAATGGCGGTTCGCCATCAAAAAAAGCTCCTCATTGGTATGTTTGATAAATACGGTCCCGGGCGCGGCCGCGCGCACCACAATGGGTTTACTTGCCGTTCCGTCGTAAGCAGATCCCATTTGTCCGATGTAATTATAGGTTCCGGGCGCAATGAGTAACGTATCGCCCGCGCGCAATTTTGCGAATTGCCCGGGAATGGCTGCGCCCTTGGTGGCAATGTAGGTGGTATCTGCAAAAACGGCCGCGCAGAATGCAGCGGCCGTTATAAGGACGAGAATTCTTATACTTATCAACATAATCGGTTAACCTCCGGATAAAAAAAAACCCCGCCACAAGGGACGGGGTTTTAAAAACCAATAAAGGGTTATTGCATCATTATCATTCGTTTAACAATCGAACGGCTGCCAGCCGTAAGCTTGTAAATGTAAACACCACTGTTAACCTTGAGACTGCGGCTGTTGGTGCCGTCCCAACGAACCGACTGTGAACCCGAGACCATGCCGTTTACCAGTGTTTTGACGAGCTGACCGCTGACCGAATAAACCGCAAGCTTCACATTCTGGCTGCCAGGCACGTTAAAATTGAACATGGTGCCGCTTTTGAAGGGGTTCGGGTTGTTTTGCGCAAGCGAAAGGGTTGGCGCCATATTCACGGTCCCTTCGACTGCTGTCCCGTCATACACGATGGTTAACAGGGTGTAAAAACCGTAACCGACCGTGCCGTTTTCCTCAGACGGCATCCCGAACTGGCCCTCACCACTTGTGGACTTCAAGAGAATTCCAAGAGAATCCTCGTCCGCATGATCCATGATATATTTAACCGCATTCGTCACTTTATAGGCCTGACCTCCCGCAATCGCGTTGGATACACTGTCGTATTTCCATACTTTAATCTCATCCGAGGGAGTATAAGTGCCAGCATTAAGACTCGAGCGGAAAGCAGCATCAATCACCTCGTAATACATGGGTTGTGTGGAATGGTCCCATACGGGTTCTGTTGCGCTTTCAGAATCAATGTACATGACAGCGGCACCTGCGGAAACACCAAATTGAGTGGTCGTCGGCGCGTTGCCATAACCCAGGAGATGCCCCCAAATATAGGCCTCAGTCACATTGGCACTGCTGTTTCCGGCCTGCGCGAATTCCTGGATGCCATGGTTCCAATAATAGCTGCAGATTCTGCGGCCATCGTAACTATACTGGCCCGGGGAGCAAAGATGGTTGTATTCCGTAGCAGGTACATTAGGAACCTTGCAACGTAAGTTTCCAGCTACCACATGACGGTTATACATGGTGGTGCTGGAGCGATCGCCTGGAGTGGCATCGTCCGAATAGTCGTTAAAAGTAATATCCGTAGTGTTGCCGACGACCGCGAGCAGAAGCGTGAAAAGCATGGCTTTGAACATGAAACCCTCCCTTTAATTTTGTTATGGTAGTTAAATATTAAATTATCTTATCTTTACTTTTTATTTGAAAGCCTTTTTTAGTATAAATATATACGCAAAAACCCTGCCAATTGGAAATCGCTGAAAAAATGAAAGAATTTAAGAATTGTCACAGAATTGTCATTGCACATTAACGTAAACTATTATATTGATTTTACGTTTCTTAATCGATTAAATTTTTAGGGCTTTATGTATACTGAAATTCCAGCTGAAATACGCAATAATTTTTTCCTGCACTATTTCACGCAAGTCCGCTTTATTTCCATCCTCTATGATGAAGCGGGCAACCCGATTTGGGCCATCAACCGCAATGAACACAAGTACAGGGAAATCATTGAAACGCTGATGAGTGGGCCTGTAGACCGTTTTTTTGAACTACCGGTCAAAGGCAGCCTGAAGCAGCTCTTCAGTAATGCCCGGGAAAAGAACCCTGCGGTGTATGAAAAGCCCGTTTCCATCGAAATGCCCTGGGGCGCCATGCACTTTCCTCTCTTCCCGGCCCAACGCTTTTTCGGGATTGAAAGCGTAATCCCGAATTTTGTGCTCGACAAGCCCCTCTTCTCCATGACCTTTGTGCCAATTGCCAACGACCGGTACCTGGGCATCATGAGCTTTCCGGACATCCTGACCAAGCTTTCGGTCGAAAACAACAAGCCCGCCTTGTTCGTGGATGATAAAAACCACATTTTTGCCTACAACGCCCCGCTCTTCCATACCCTGGGCCTTTCCGCGCCCGTGGACCTCCTGGGCCAGGACATCTTCCAGGTGCTCGATTTCAATTACCATCCGCTCGAACTCACGGAAGACGACGCCCTCTTCACCTCCGGGGCCCGCTATCAATGGCAGGCCGGCGACGAAGCCCAGCCGTTTACAGCGGCCCAGGAACACGGGCGCATTACCAAAGACAACAGAGGCCTGCACTTTGAAAACAATTCCCCGGACCAGGCCGCGTTTTTTAAATGGGAAACCCCGCTGCCCATCGATAAAAACCACTTTTCCATCCAGCTGGACTACGAAAGCCCCACACTTCCTGTTCCGCGGCTCGTGCTGCGGGGAAATGAGGTCCAGGGCTTTTTTTTCCCGGACAACCATGGTTATCTCTTCACCCCGGAACCCGAAGGCGGCGTCCAATGGAAAAAGAGCGGCGATTACGTGGCCCTTCTGCCGCTCCCGGACATTGACCCGTTGCTTTCGCACCGCCTCGAAATCCGCAAGGTCTTCAACCGCCACACGTTCTTCCTCGACACGCGGCCCCTCGGGCAGTGGCACGAGACCAGCCCTTTCATCTACGCCGCGGAGGACCACTTCTACCTTTTTCTCGCTCCCGGCGAATCGCTCACGCTCCACGGCCTTTCCGTGCGCACGGTCCCCTTCAACAGCCCCGCGTCGCCCAAACGTCCGCTTCAGCTCACCGCACGGTACGTCCGAAGCGGCCGCGACGTCCAGTTCAACGTCTCGTTCCAGCAGAACTTCGTGTACCCGCTCCGGCTCAACTATATCATGTACCAGTTCGACGACGTCACCGAACTCCGCCGCGACATCAACCACCTCCAACAGGAACGCAACAAACTCGCCACCATCCTACGGAACGAGAGCGCTTTCATCGGCCAGTCCAAAGGCATCCAGGCCATCCGCACGGACCTCGCCACGGTCTCGGCCTCCGGGCTCTCCGTGCTTATTGAAGGGGAAACAGGGTCGGGCAAGGAGGTGCTGGCCCTGGCCGTGCACGACGAAAGCCCGCGCAAGGACAAGCCGTTTGTCAAAATCGACTGCTCCACCATCCCCGAGGAACTCATGGAAAGCGAGCTCTTTGGCCATGAGCGCGGCTCGTTTACGGGCGCAGTGGCGTCGCATACCGGCCGCTTTGAGCAGGCCCAGGGCGGCACCGTATTTCTGGACGAAGTGGCGAACCTCTCTTTACGCATCCAGGCCAAGCTGCTGAACGTGTTCCAGGACCGGCGAATCCAGCCCGTGGGCTCCACCAAGACCGTGCCCCTCGACATCCGCATCGTGGCCGCCTCCAATGTGTCGCTCCGTGAACTCATCGAGACCCACCGCTTCCGCAAGGACCTCTACTACCGGCTCAACCAGGTCCGTTTTGTCCTGCCTCCCTTGCGCGAGCGGCGCGAGGACATCCCGGCCCTCGTGGACTATTTCATCCGCCAGGCGGACCAGACCTACAAAAAGGCCGTGACCCACATCAACGCCGAGGCCATGAAAAAACTCTTCCACGCCGAATTCCCCGGAAACGTTCGCGAACTGCGCAACATCATCCTCCGCGCGGTCCTCTTTTGCAAGAGCGACACCATTGCGCCCGAGGACGTGGAAATCGAGGAGTTCGAGGGGGGCAAAACACCCGAAAAAAGCACGCCGCAGCACGAAGAGGAACCCACGGGCAAAACCGCAGGCGTGACCCCCGAGGCCTTTGCCGAGGCGCTCGCCGTTGCAGGGGGCAACCTTTCAAAAGTGGCGCGTCATTTCAGCGTGAGCCGCGTAACGGCCTACAAACTGGCCAAGTCCTTCCGGATGGACCTCACCGATTTCCGGCAGAACCCGGGCGCCACGGGCTTCAAGTCCCCGCACCCGTTGCAGTAAGGAAAACCTTCCCGGTCAATCGGCCGCCACCCGGTTTGGAATGCCAAAGAAGTCGCGCTTGACTTCAAGATAATACAGATAGTCCTGGTAGGGCACGTCCGCCTGCACGCGGTGATCCACGTGCGGGATGAAGCCCCCCTCCTCCACCAGCGGCCTAAGCTGTTCCATTTCCTTTTTAATGGCCGACTTGCCCTTGAGCAGCACGACCTTGTCGACCCCGCCCATCATGCGAATGCCCGGGTTTTCACGGCGGAGTTTGCCGGGGTGGATGCCGGCCGCCACTTCGAGCGGGAACATGATGTTGACCCCGTTGTTGAGCCAGCCGGGCATGAGCTTGCGGAAGTCGCCGTCGCAATCAACGAACGCGTACTGGTTGCCGTTTGCGCGATAGATGCTCATGGCTTTGTTGAGCGCGGCCCCACATTTATCGATAAAGAAATCGGGCGTCACGATGGGGCCGTTCTTGAACGCGATGTCCTCCCAGTATGACACCAGGTCAATGCTCATGTGTTTTGTGATTTCGCGTGCAATGTGGCTCGTAACGCTGCTGATGTCATCCAGGATTTCATTGAGAAGTTCGGGCTGATCATAAATACCCATGGCAATGCCCTCGAAACCCATCCAGTTCCGTATCCAGCCCGCGGTGGAACCGCCGCTGACCTTGAGCACATAGTTGCGGTCTTTGACCTTTGCGCCAATTTCGGCAAGGTTGGCCGGAAGGCGGCCGGGCGTGGCGGGGTTGAGGCGTGCTTTGAAATCAACGTACGAGGCGCGGTCCTTGATGGGGAACTCAATGTAATGCGGAATGGTGTCCGTGCCGTCTGTAAATATTTCGCATTTGACCCGTTCATGGTCCAGGATGATTTTATGCCGCCCGTCGTCCTGCAGCACGACGGTTTCGAACGAAGGGAAAAGCGCGGTCTTGACCGGCACATGCTTGGCCCAGACGTCAAACCCGAAATAGATGTCCGCCTTATCGTTGCTGTTGACCCAGGAAGGCAGCCCTTCGTTATGCCAGCGCCGGAGCGTGTCGTTCCAGTACCCGAATTCTGTGTCAATGATACGGTCGGGCCTTTTAAATTCCATGGTGTTAAAAAAGCGCTCGCGCGGGCTCATTTCACCGGGTTTGACTTCAACATTTGAAAGGTCCTGTGCTTTTTCGTACAGGGCATTCATTTCATTGGCATCCATGGAATCGTCCTTTTTTTATGGGTGGAATCTCTGTTGGGCCACAATAAAGATAGCCCATTCCAGACGGATAACAAATAGATGGAAATAACATTATATGGATTATTATAATATTATAAGCATTTAATACTCTAATATATCAAGATATTTGCAGTGCTCATGGATTTAAATAAGCTAAAATCGAATTCTTCACCGAGGCTGAACCTGGCCAATTACTTCACAACCGGGCCGAAAAGAGACTACTGGGGTCCCCGGGTGTTGAAGGATTACGAGTTCGTATATATAGTTGAAGGCGAGGGATATTATTTTGATGACCAGAAGGCGCACCTGGAGTTTGGCAAGAACGAATTGATCCTGATTCCCCCGGCCGTCCGCCACACGGTGGCCTGCGATAAAGTTCCGGGCACGGTCATCAGCTGCATTCATTTTGACTGCGCGCGGGAGTTCGCGGGCCGCGTACCGCGCAAATTCACGGCCACCAGCGACGCCGAGATTCTCGCGCTTTTCCGCAAGGCCGCAGAGGAATATGATCACAAACGGCCGGGCCACGCACATCTGCTGAATGCGCTGCTGATGGAGATTCTCGTCCGCCTGGCCCGCCTGGAGTTAAAACCCGAAGGCCCCGAACCGCCGATGAAGGTGCGTCAGGCACAGCGGTACATGGAGCGCCGGTACCGGGATGCGGTGACGCGCACGGACATCGCGCGCCACCTGGAGGTCACGCCCGAGTATCTGAACTTCCTTTTCCAGAAACACTGCCGTATGACGCCGCTCGATTATCTGCTTGACCTGCGCCTCCGGACCGCCAAAGCGCTGCTCCGCAACCCCGGGTGGAACGTGTCGGACGTGGCGCGTGAGGTGGGCTTTGAGGATCCGCTTTATTTTTCGCGGGTGTTCCGCAAGCGCGTGGGCGTCCCGCCGCGGGAGTATGCAGGGACGCTGTAACATCTCTTCAAATCTTCTACTACCCACCGTATGGATTATTGTATCCTTTATTAAAAGAAATATTGACTTTCTCCAGAAAGTATGATATATTTGTACTTTCTGGAGAAAGTCAATGGCTGAAAACATCCCCCTTTATCAGGATTACATGGCGATTGCGGATTCACTGCGGGGATATGCTTCGCCCAAGGCCAAACTGACGAGCATGATAAAGGCCGGAAAGATTATTAAAATCAGGAGGGGATTGTATATATCGCCCGGCGATCCGGAAGCGTCCGGGAAGACCCTGGCCAACAAGATATATGGACCGTCATACATATCATTTGAATATGTTTTGTCATATTACGGCCTTATCCCGGAACGGGCGCATACCGTCACCTCCGCGAGCATGGGGAAGAACAAGAACAGGCTTTTTCACACACCGGTGGGGGACTTTTTATATCAAAGCATTCCGCCGGCCGTGTTTCCTTACGGTGTGTTGCGCATGGAAGAGGCCGCAGGTCCGTTCCTGATTGCCGCAAAGGAAAAAGCCCTCTGTGACACCCTTTCCAAGATAGGCGGTATCACAACCATCCCCTCCCTGGAAGCGTGGTTATACGATGACATGCGTTTGGAAAGAGAGGATGTTTTTTCACTGTCCGTGCGGGACATCGGGGCGCTGGCCCCGTTGTATGGCAAGAAATCGATCAAGGTATTGCTGGAATATCTTAAAAAAAAGAACAAGTCATGAACAGTGCCGTTGAGTCCATGCTTGCCAAATATACGGGCAAGACAATGGAGGATCGTAAGAACGCCTTGAAGGAGATAATACAGGAAATCGCGCTTTGCGGCCTGTTCCGGGCGGGATTCTTTGACAAGGCCGCCTTTTATGGCGGCACCGCACTCCGGATCATTCACGGGCTGCCGCGATTTTCAGAAGACATTGATTTCTCTCTCTTGCGAAAAGACGCGGATTTTGATTTGGGACGGTATTGCACGGGAGTGCGGAACGAGTTGGCGGCCTTCGGGTTCGACCTGGCGGTGGCTAAAAAGAAGAAAAGAGGCGAATCCGCCATCCAATCCGCTTTCATCAAAGGCGGGACGCTTGTCCATCTGCTGAAAATCAACGCCGTTAAACCGCCTGTGGCGGGTGTCCATCGAAACGAGGTTCTGAGCATAAAGTTTGAAATTGATACGGATCCGCCTGCCGGCGCGGGGTATGAAATCAAATACCTTCTTGCGCCCATCCCTTATTCCGTCCGGGTGTTCGCCATCGGATCGCTGTTTGCGGGGAAATTACACGCGGTTCTCTGCAGAAACTGGGGAAGCGGCCGAATCAAAGGGCGCGATTTGTATGATTATGTCTGGTTCCTGTCGCAGAAGGGCCCAGTGAATGGAACACATTTGGAGGCGCGCATGAGGCAGACAGGCCACTGGCAGGAGCAGGCCAGCCTGACCGCCGATACGCTGATTTCACTTCTGGAGAAAAGATTCCGCTCCATCAATTATACCCTTGCTAAAAGGGACATTCTGCCCTATCTCCGGAATTCCGCGGAACTGAGCCTGTGGTCGCCCGACTTTTTCATCGGCATCACTAAGGACGGTTTGAAGTTTGAATAGATCGGTATTCCCGCGGCGCCATGCCCACCTTGCGGCGGAAGAGCTTGTTGAAGAAGGAAATGTCCGAAAAGCCGCTCTCCATGGCCACGCGTGAAACAGATTTATCAGTGGATCGGAGCAGCATCATGGCGGTCTGGGCGCGTTTATCAAGGATGTAATCGTAAAGGGTCTTGCCCGTGTATTCCTTGAACAGCCTGCACAGGTAGGGCCCGCTGTAACCTGACCGCCTGGCCAGCGATTCTATTGAGACGTGCTCCGTGTAATTGAGGTCCAGGTACCGCCTCACGGGTTCCATCACCAGGTGGGCGAACGGCTTGCCTTTTCCCAGGATGGTGACGCCGCTTTTCAGCGCCTGCCTGCAGCATTCCGCCAGGAATATTCGGAAATAATCCCGCACAAGTTCACTCCACCCTTTGTCTTGCGCCATGAATTCCCTGTGCATGTTCATGACCAGGCCCGTGACGGCCGCGTCAGGTTTGAATTCAAGGCGTGTCATATGGTCCGGCGAAGGATAAAAATTGGGGTGCAGGGGCAGGATCTGGTGGAGGATCCCCTGCAACCCGGCCGGCATGGCAGGCAGGACGAAACGCTCCAGGTTGAGGTAAAGGTTCATGATTTCCATGCCTTTTTTATCAGTCACGATGTCATGGACCTGCCCGAAATGCGTGATGGAGAGCGACGGCCCCTGCTCTGGATAGGCCCGCTCCCCCAGGTAATGGGTGCCTTTGCCGCGTATGATAAAGCTGAGCAGGACCACGTCCGTGGAATGGAGGTTTTTATTGAAATTCAGGTAATGCGGAAAATACTCCAGGGCAATACCCTGTTCCTTTAATGCAGGATGTTGGTGAAATTTTGGAACGCTCATAATGGATACCTATAAAATCATAATATAGGCCTATCTTATACAAGTATTTATGCTTATCTTATCACCATCACAAGGAGAAACCCATGAACGCAAGAGAACGGTTCAACGCAATCCTGGAATTCAAAAAGCCTGAAGAGCGTCTGCCCCTGATCGAATGGGCGGCCTGGTGGGACAAGACCATGAACCGTTGGATGGGCGAGGGGCTGCCACAGATGGGTTTCGAGGAGTCGCAGAGCCATTTCGGCCTGGACCCCATGTGCCTCATTTCCATCGGGACGCGGGACGCGGGCATGCCCAAGCCCGCCTACCACGGCGCGCCGCTCATCACCGACGAGGCCTCTTACGAAGCCGTTTGCCCCCATTTGTTCACGGACGCGCTCATAGAGAACGCGTGCAGCCAGGCGCGCAAGCTCAAGGAGCGTCACGACCGGGGCGAAATCGTAGTCCGGCTGTGGCTGGACGGCTTTTTCTGGTTTCCGCGCGCCATGTTCGGCATCGAGCCCCACTTTTTCGCCTTCTATGACCACCCGGAGCTCATGCACCGGATGAACAGGGAACTGGCCGAGTACAACATCCGCGCCATGCGCGCCGTGTTCAAGATCCTGAAGCCCGACATGGCGGGATTCGCTGAGGACATGTCCTATAACCACGGGCCCATGCTTTCGCGCGAACTGTACAACGAATTCCTGCTGCCCTACTACCGCAGGGTCATCCCCTTTATAAAAGGGCAAGGCGTCCGGGTGCTGGTGGACAGCGACGGGGACATCACCACCATGGTGCCCTGGCTGCAGGACGCCGGGATAGAGGGCGTCTATCCGCTGGAACGCCAGGCGGGCGTGGACGTGGCCAAACTCAGGCAGGCCTATCCGAGGTTCATCATGCTGGGCGGCTATGATAAAATGACTTTGATGAAGGGTGAAGGCGCCATCCGTGCCGAGTTCGAGCGGCTGCTGCCGGTCATGAAATCGGGCGGCTTTGTCCCTTCCATGGACCACCAGACTCCGCCGGAGTGTTCGCTGGAGAACTACCGCGCCTACGTGAGGCTGTTCAGGGAATACGCGGAAAAAGCGGCTACGGAATAATGGGTCACTCGGTTGTGTTGCGGCCTTCCATCGGACTGTCTTTTCGCCCCGCAGGGAAAAAGCAGTGATGATTTTTCCGTCCAAGCTATAGATACCGACCTGCCCCCCGTCACTGCACCGTTGGGGATGAGGAATATGATCACAAACGCCCCTCTGAACCGCCAAAGTACTGCTCCGAAACCCCGGGTGGAACGTGTCGGACGTGGCGCACGAGGTGGGCTTTTAAGGACCCGCTCTATTTTTCGCGGGTGTTCCGCAAGAGCGTGGGCGTCCCGCCGCGGAAGTATGCGGGGACGCTGTAACATCTCTTCAAATCTTCTACTACCCCCCCTATGAATTATTGTATAATTTATTAATATGAAACCGATTCCCGTTACCGTCGATCCAGCGGATACGCGCCGATATTTCAGACTTAAGAGCGAAGCACGCTCTAAAAAGATCGCTGAACGCCTGGAACATGCCATTAAGGACGCCGATGCTATTATTCAAATGATCGCCCGGAACTACAGGCCCAACAAAATCTGGCAATGGGGTTCTCTGCTGCATCACGAAAATTTTTCCGAGATATCCGATATCGACATAGCATTGGAAGGCGAAATGTCGCCCGAAACCTTTTTTCAACTCTTGAACAAAGCCGATGCCATGACCCCTTTTAACGTCGATATCGTACAGCTTGAAACCATCGACGCTCTGCATGCCTGCTCTATCCGGGATGACGGCCGCCTCGTCTATTCGAGGGAGACTTAAATGAAACAGGCAAATGATATCCAAATCCTGATGGCTGAAATTGAGAAGAGCACCCGGATTTTACGGAAAACAGCGGACTTTTTAATTGCCACCGAGACCGCTGAACTGGCCCAAACCGGAAAAACCCCGGCCGCCGCCATTATGATGGCCGGAATTCTTGAAAATTATTACACAGCCCTTGAAACACTTTTCCTGAGAATCTCCCAATATTTCGAAAACCATCTGCCGCCAGAGAAATGGCACATGGAACTGCTGTCGCGTATGACGCTCGCTGTAACGGGCCTGCGCGAAAGGGTCATTTCCGACGAAACCCGCATGCACCTTCTTGAACTGCTCCGGTTCCGTCATTTCAAGCGCTATTACTTCGAATTCGAATATGACTGGCCAAAAATTGACTTTCTTATCGGCCGTGTAAAAACAGTTCATCCGATGGTACTAAAGGACGTCTCCCTTTTCCGGGAATTTCTGGAGAAGGCCGCGAAATCAACGGACTGAAGCTGTCGCGGTTCCGCGATCTAAAAACATACGGTTTACTACTGTCTATCCAGACCTTCGGCGACCTAGTGAACTGGCATCTGCATATTGTGCGTACCCACTGAAAGGCGCGATGCGGCTAAATTTATTATTGAGGCAAACGGGGATCGTAAAGTGTCATGTTTTTCTTTGCGTATTCCCCGGGTGATACGCCCGTGAGCCGCCTGAAGGTACGGTGGAAGTGGGAGTGGTCGTGGAAACCCAGTTCTTCACCGAGAAGCGCAATGGGCAAGCCGTGGTTCACCAGCAGGTCCTTTGCCTTTGCAATTTTGACCTCGATAACGTAACGGTGCGGCGCCATACCGATTTCTTTCCTGAAAAGGTGGGAAAAGTAGGCGGGATGCATACACGCCTGTTTTGCCAGAAAAGGCACATCGATCCGCTTCTTGTAGTTCAGGTTGATGTATTCGAGGGCCTCGCGGACCCTGTAGTGTATGGGCCTTTTCTCCAGACATCTGTTGTCCACAGCTTTTTCCGCGTTAAGCGCCTTGAGGAGTTCCAGGCAGAGCCCGGCGCACACGAGCAGACGCAGTGGCTCCCCGGACCGGAAGGTCGCGATAATGGACTGCAGCAAGGAACGGATACGGTACGGCCGGTTCGGTTGAATCCGGGCTGGAACCCCCAGTTCGGAGAAAGTGAGGAGCCGCCTGTCCTGTGCAATCATCTCAAAGGTGACCAGGAGATAGGAGAGGAACTTGCTCCTGCCTGGGAATTTCTCGGAAAGCATGCCGGTATCAAAACAAATAACGTCGCCCTTACCCGCCTCCACGCGCTCCTGGCCCAGGCGAAAAACGGTCTTCCCAGACATGACCATGAGCACGATGTTGAGGCGCCGGGGATCGCCCGCGTCGCTTTTGGAGTAGTTCGGGCTTTTGTCGCGGGTGGCCGCGTGCACAACGTTAACGCCGATACAGTCGTTGAAACGAATGTACTCCTCCGGTCAAACGGGATGATACCTGATAAATATACATAAGAATAGCTCAAATGTACGTATCATTTTGATCGAGGCTGTTCTATATTTATGGATACCCCCAAAGGAGGAAAAATCATGAAACATGCTGTTTTTATCATCCTGGCTGCTCTGTTCGCCGATCACGTCTTTTCCGCAGACACCACCCGGGTGCTTTGGCTCGGTAACAGCCTAATCAAGTCCGACTATTCCCGGACTTACGAGGTGACCCAGTGCGCAACCGAGCGGGGTCTGTTCATCCGCAACACATACGGCAATTACCAGTACGACGCTGAGCAGGGTTGGACCAGCGTACCAGGCAATAAAGATCTGATTAGGAACGGAAACTGGGACTACGTGGTGGTCCAGGTCTTCGGAACCCTGGGTGCGATTTTCTCGACCTACAAGGGCCATCCTTACGATTCCGTGGTGCAGGCCATGCACAACTGGGACAATCTCATTGATTCCACTTCCGCCAAGACTGTCTTCTACCTGCCCTGGACCTATTCCGGTCTTAAACCGGCATGGGACTCCGCCCTGGGCGATTGGAAGATGCCGGACCATCTGGACACAGCAATCGTAAGACTCCGGGCGCTCTGCACGGAAATGAACGCGGGCATGATGCCTGCGGGCGTTGGCCAATGGAACGTGCAGAAGCGTGACCCGTCGCTGCGTCTATACCTGGACGGGGTGCACGGCTCGGCCCAGAGCGGTTATTTAAGCGGGCTTATCTGTTACGCGGGGCTGACGGGCCAGGACCCGCGAGGCATCCGTAATTTCTATAACCTCGATTCGATCACGACGTTCTTCCTGCAGCAGGTGGCCTATCAGACCGTTTTTCAGGCCGCCCAGACTCCCTTCTGCGCGATCCCCACGATGCTGCCGGTTATTGACAGTCTGACCATAGGACTCTCCGGTAACAACAACACCCTGGAACAGTACTTGGCCTCTGATATCTTGGGCAATCTCCACTACTCAAACAATTCAACCGAAACCGGGACAAACCGATTGCTGTTCAGGTCGTTTACTCCTTCCATTGCCAATGTGAACCATTTCGGCAGGGTCGTGGCGGTTGCGCCGGGCACTGCACGTATTGAGGGACTAGCAGGCGATGCCAGGGACACGCTCGTGCTGACGGTCATCGCAAGTGAAGCCCAGTACGATTCTGTGCGCATTTTTCCCAGGACCTTCCCTTCCTACTTACTGGACGGGTATCAGCTTAGTGCCAAGGGCTATGCTTTCAGGCAGGGTCAGCTTATTGAGGTGGATTTCACGAGTCTCGTGGAATGGATAAGCAGCGACACGGCCGTGTTCAAGATCGTGAACGGCAGGGTCATGAAGCAGGTTGCGCTGGGCGGCCCCATGTGGGCGGCAATCAACAAGGACGGGCTCACGGACACGGTGCGGTTCACCATGCTCCAGGATCTTTCCCTTCTTCTACGCATAAATTTTCAGCCCGATGACACGATATACAGCCCCTTTTGGAAGCCTGACTGGGGCCGGGCCTACACGGACAGCGTAGGATACGGGTGGGTGAATACGCCCTACTTTGATCGCTGGGTACAAACCGACGAAATCCTGTACAATGACTCGCTTTTTATTACAAACACGAACCTCACTGTCAAGAAGGGGCCCAACTATGGCGATTCCATCGGTGAAGGGACCTATAAAATAAATTGTCACGACGGCGACTACATGGTGAGAATGGGCATCGGCCACCCCTACTATACCCGTTCCGGTTGGGTCCGCTACGGCGCAGACACCCTCTTCAAGTTCACGGGCAAGCAGCCGTGGGAAGGCGGGCCGCTCGTGGGCGTCAAGACAGACACTATCACTGTCAGGGAAGAACAGGGCATCCTATTGAAGATCTACGGGGATATCACTTATTTGGTGGTTGCCACAAGCGCGGGCGTTAACATGGACTCCATTGCGTTTGACACGAAGCAATTCCTTAACATGCCCTCTGATGAGGCGCCTGTCGCCGCTTCGGGTGCGCCGGAAATTTACGTAATGCCTAATCCCTTCAACCCTACGGCCACGATCCGGCTGAACAGGAGTGTGCAGGCTACCCTTAAAATCTTCTCGGTGAACGGGAAGCTGATGGGCAGCGTGCTGCCGTCTCGGACTTCGGGGAAAAACACGGAGTATCAGTGGAACGCAACTGGCCTGCCCAGCGGGTTGTATGTGGCGGAGGTAAGATCGGGTAAGCAACTTCTTCGGAAAAAGATGATATTGCTTAAATAAGTGCTCGGTAAGGTTCTTTGAATTCAGTGGGATCCCTTTGATTAAGGCCGAGGCCTCCATCTCACGGCAATGAGCAGCGGAAATCATTGCGTCCATATCTCTAAACGATGTGGCAAACGGCTTCTCGCAGAGAACATGCAATTTCCTTTTTGCCGCTTCTATACATAGCGTCTTAAGTTATGCAGCATAAACGCCGTAGTGTCTCATTAGGCGTTTTCCAAGAGCTATGCTGGTTCGTTACTGCGGTTGTTAGCTGACATTGATCTCCGCCATGCTGAAACCGGTAATCATGAGTAATACCTTGAGAACTTTCATCCTGCATTCTTCCCGTGCACCCCGGCCAGAAGCGCCGCACCCAGGGCCCCCGCATGGGAAGCGGAGTCGGCCACCCGGGCCGGTTTATTGAGAACGAGTCCGAACAAATCGACAATCGCAGGATTATTCGACGGTCCGCCCACCAGGACAATTCGCCTGACTTCGAATCCATGCGGGGAAAAGCTCTCGGTTTTTTCACGCATGGTCAAAATCAATTCATTGACCAGGTTGATGGCTGGATTGTTCGGCTGTCCGTTTCCGATAAAAGAGCGGATATCAAGCTCGAATAACCGATACCGCTCCAAATCGTACCTAACACCAGGATAGGAGGAGTGCAGAGATGCATACAAACGCTCCCCTGCTTTGGACAAAGAAAACATTGCTCCCCAGGGGCCCTTCTCGACCGAAAGAAATGGGTCGACAAGCATATCCTGCCTTAAAGCGCTCTGCCGTTCCATGACAGGATAAAATCCCACCCAGGAAGTGCCCAAAGAGAGCAGCAAATCTCCGGGAACCGTTACTCCTGCCCCGCGTGCCGCGCTCGGATGGTCAAATGCGCCCAAAACAACCGCACATCCTTCAGGCAGGCCGGTTTCCAATGCGGCCTTTCCTGTGATTTCACCAATGCGGGTTCCAGACGGGAACAGTCTCGGTAATTGCGTTTCGTTTAAACCGAGCCAATTGAGATACGGCTGATGCCAGGTGCGGTGGGTCTGATCCTGCAGATAAAAGGTCGTTGCCGTGGAATAATCCATGGCCCATGCTCCGCACAACCGGTAAAACTGATAAGTGATGTTCATTCCAATTTTCGCCGCCAACCCATATTCATCGGTTTTGTTTTTCTTAAGCCAGGCCAAATGGGCAAGAGGAAAACTCCGGAACCAGGGCCATCCCGAAACCCGGTACATATCGGCAGAAGACATGCCGGGAGGATCAATGGAAACATCATCCATACTCCGGGTGTCCATCCAATGGATAACGGACAAAAGCGGCCTGTTGTTTTCATCCATTAACAAAGTATCCCCTGTCGCACCCGAAAGAACCACAGCGTTTATTGTCCCCTTGCCCACAGACTTTACCAGTGTACGAAGAACTTGACAAAGAATTTCATAATGGCGGAGAGCGGAAAAAACAACCTCCCCCGCCTGTGGTCGCTCAAGGTCGGTCGCCTGTGTTGCGGTCACGACAATTTTGCCATCCTCTGTCACTAGTACGCCTTTGATAGCGCTTGTTCCCATGTCTATGCCAATGGCGTATTTTTCCAGCATGTTGCGATTCTCCAGCCTAAAACTTCTGTTATTCCTTATAGCCTGCTTTTTCCCATACTTTGCGGGCGGTTTTCAGGTGAGCCGGAATTAATTCACGTTTTCTGCCGCGCGAACTGCTGGGAGGCGCTTTGGGGTTGTTTAGGTCCAGTGGGTTCCAGGTGTCATTCACCCATTTTTTCCGTGAGGCTTCACGGGTGAAATCCGGGACCTCATAACCATTGCCCTTGTCCAGCACGCTCTTCCAGGCGAGAATACCGGCGACAGACATGGCGACCCCGCGGTACTCATCAAGGTAAGGCTGTTGACCCGTCCGGATGGCCTCCGCGAAATAGTGATTGGTGAAAAAATCGCCCCCGCCGTGACCGGATTTTATTGCGGCCGTGGCCCATTTGGGAAACTGCGGGTAATAGAGCTTTTCCGGAACCTCTCCCTTACGCAATTCCCATTCATCATGGACCAGTCGTACGCTGCCCGGCCCCCAATAACCCGGTCCACGGCCGGTTTCCATCATACCGTTTTCACCGTGAAGCCGGTAATAAATACTGTGCCCGGGAAGACTGACCTGGAGCAACTTGAAGACAGCGCCGTTATCCATGGTCGCCATTATGATACCGCCCGCATCCTTCTGCTTCCAGAGCCGGGGTTTATCGCTGTCCTCGGGCAAAGGCGCGGCAAAACCGTTGACCCGCACGGGCATGGTGTTTGTGATGGCCATGAGCGGAGCCAGGGCATGCGTGCAATAATAGGTGGCCGGCAGGTTGTTGCGCCAATGCTTGAGCCCCGGAGATATTCCCATGGCCCACTCAAAGGAGCCCGGATGATTGTACTCTCCCTCGGCATAAAGAACGCGGCCGATTTCACCCGCCTTGTACAATTTCGCCATTTCCTGATTAAAAGCCGTGTATGGATAGTTTTCAGCAAACATGTAAATCAGGCCGCTTTTTTCCACTGCACGGCAGAGTTCAACCCCTTCGGCCACGGTTTTACAGGCAGCGCATTCACTCATCACATGCTTGCCCGCCTTCAGGGCTTTGATGGCAAAGGGTGCGTGCTCATGAAAATAGTTCGCCAACACCACGGCATCCATGTCATGTTCCAGAAACCTGTCGTAATCCGTATAGGTCGCTATCGTGTATTTCTCACCGACTTCCTTCAATCGTTTTTCCCAGACGTCGCAAATGGCGACCAGTTCCATGCCCGCATGCGCGGCCTCGTTCATGAAGGTCTGACCGCGGCCCACGCCGATGACGCCGACCCGGATTTTCCCTGGCTTTTTCTTAATGGTCATAAATTCCTCCAATAATTATTTAATAACCTTGAACTGTATTTTCATTAACCTGCTGAACGCGGATAATGCTTGAATCGACGCGCTGTAAACAAGCGCGGCATGATGGGTTCCGCCTGCGCGGCTGTATTCCTCAAGAAAGTCGCTGAGTGGAAGTTCGGGCTTGAACCACCCACTGACCGTGTGGTCGAATTTCCGGTTTTTTCCACCTGAAACCATGGTCACCGGCGCCGCAATAAGCGTATATCCGCTGTAGCCCGGAGCCAGGTTCACAAACAAGGCTTTGCCCGGCTTGAAGCAGGCACCGACGGAAACAGGAGGGGCCGCATCCGAGAAGCTCCAGGGATCACGGACATACAGTTTTGGCTTTTTCTCAGCCAACATCGGGTTGATTTCACCCATGTGGCTTAAAAACACCCGACCGCCCTTCCAGTCCGGACAAAACATCTCGGTAAACGAGGTTTCCGGATATACGCGCATCAGGCTTCCGACTAAAGCTGCTGTCAGCACATCGCCTTCACCCGCATAACCGCTGCCGTTCGCCATGGCTTTGCACATGCCCAGAAACGGCATGACGGGAAGACCGCTCTTTTTCGTCACTTCCTGGAAGTTCAGCGTGACAGCGGTCAGCTTTCCCCTGGCGATAAAACGTTCAACGGCGATTCCTGTCCGAATCGACTGCAGATGGGCCGTCTTGTCCAAACCGCCGCAATCGTATCGTTCGAGGTCATTCAACCGTTCCTGTTTGACGATTGCATCATTCGTTCCCGGCAGCAGACGTCCGACAGAGGAAGGAGGAACCGCAACGGTCGTCACACCCAATGTCTTGCGGAGTTTTCCGGAAGGCACGCTGAAATCCCCCATGCCTGCAAAGGGTTTTCCGATAAGGCCGACCCGGGCGCTCCTCATGACCGAGGCCAACCGGGCGGCGCGCACTTGATCCGCCACACGTCTTAGCACATCGGATTTTTCCCAATGGCCCGCCTCAATGGCAAAGGGCTTGTTGTTGCGCAGCAGCAGGTTGCACATGTCCTGAACGCCATGGATACCGTGATTGTTCATGATAAGGTCAGGCGTGCTGTCAGGCCCGAATGCGAAATCCGGCGTCGTATCCAGGATAATAAGGGGCAGGCATGTCTTTGCCAATATCGATGAGGATTCCAACGACGGGGAATATGCCAGATGAAGGGTCATCAACGCATCAAGACCTTTTCCTTCAAGAGTTTTAACCGCCCGTTCAAATTCTGGTTTTATCCGACATACCGGAACGGTTTCAATTTCAACACCCAGTTTCCCAAGCGCCGCACTGATTTTTCCAACATAAGCTTCCAGCGGTTTGCGCCAGACCGGATTGATGTCATCGTAGAGCTTGATATAGAGCGGAAGTAATCCTGCTTTTAGCTTGGTCATGCGAATCTCCTTATAAGGTCCCACCGGCCTGTTCAATAATCGTTTTCGCGTTACCATTAAACACCTGCTCCACATCCTTATCATTCAAACCGGCTTGAATCGCTGCGGCCTTGAATGCAAGCTGTTCTTCGTACAGAAAAAAGGTATGTTGCGCCGCCTCAATATCGGATACTTCCCGCATATTGGGATCGCCCGACACATCGCCGTACAGCCCCTTTCCCACCAGATTAACATAGCGGCCTGATTCACTAATCCGCTTCATCCGCATCCGGGTGATGGGTAGATCGCTGCCGAACAGGATGCGTTCCGGTCCGACCTTCCGGAGCAGCGTTTCAAAAACCTTGGCATTGGTGTTGGCTGAGATGTCGAACAGCACGCCTCGGGCGGGCGCAAGCCGGTCGAACGCATCGCCCATGTCCTCTTCGCAGTAGGCGCGGCCCGCATGGGCGATAACAAGCGATAGGTCTGTGTATTTCTCGGCAATGGTGAGGGTTTGGGCCACATTGAGCGGGTCCTTGATGCGGGCGTCGCGCGGTATGTGAAGCATAACAATGCCTTTTCGACGGTTGACAACCTCAAGCTGTGCATGGGGCAGGAAATCGAAGATGGCAATGCGATTGCGCGGGATGGAAACGTCCGAAAGGGAGAGATAAACCTTGATGCCTAAAAAGCCGCCTTTAGAGAGTTCCTCATCCAACCTGTCGCCGTCCCAGTCTGGCCTTGCAAAAAGCAGCGCGGGCAATTGGTTTTTCTTTGCAGCATCAGCGATATAACCGTTGGCTGCGGTAAAATCATCCTGTCTTGTTCCGAGAGAGCTGAAAATAAGGGGGGTCACCTTTTTGCCCGGAAACATCAACCGGTAAGTCTCCAGAAGATGGTCCACAGGGTTTTCAGGCGCAACCAGCGACGGCCAGGTGACAGTACGTCCGTCATTTTTCCGAAGTACGCGGAACGACTTGAGCCAGACATGCGTATGAATATCAATCATCGTATCCGGCAGGAAATCCCGCAATTCGCTTTCAAAGACTCCCGTATCAACGGATTTGACCTCAAAGAGCGCCATGTTACAACCCGAATTCTTTCATGGCTTTTTCAGGCTTGACACCCTTGTTTATAACCGCATTGAGCGCTTCGATTATCTTGGCAGGATTCTTTGCCATAAAGATATTCCGACCGAAAATAATGCCCCGTGCACCGGAAACCACGGAATCCGCTGCTTTTTTCAGCACATCCAAATCACTCCGTAACTTATCCGCACCAATGGTAAAAACAGGAACCGGGGTATTTTCGATGACCTCGTGGAATTTCGGTCCTGTATAGAAGGTCTTTATCAGGTCAGCGCCCATTTCAGCCATGATGCGGGAGATACGCTTGACCTTGGCATGAACCTGGTCCGCTGTCTTCTCCTTATGCTCTACCACATAGCATTCGCCGATAAGCGGAATACCAAGACGTTCCTTCTGACGCACCACTTCGGCGAATATTTCCACATTCCGGGTTTCGCGCGCCCGGTCGTCCTTTTCCTCAAGAAAGAGCGAGCAGATGACCGCACCCGCACCGGCACGAACCGCCTCTTCGACCGTGGTTGCAATGGTCGTAAACCCTTCGCGGTATTCCAGGGGATAATAAAACGATGCCGACCAGTTTATGCGGACGACAGGTACGGGAGCAGGTGCTTCGGCAAAAAGGGTCCAATTGCGTTCGAGCATAAAACGGGGCAACAGCAAGGCGTCAGTCATGCGACAGTTTTTGATGGCTGTCTCGACCTTTTCAAGACCAGGTTGATCGCCGTATTCCACCACATGGTCGACCGCGGAAATGACCAGGTTCTTTTTACCCCTGAAAAGCTGCGAAATTCTCAGTTCAATGCCGGGATGTCTTGTTGTCATGATAACGTTCCTCTCAATGTCTTAAATTATATTCCAAGCCATGAATTCGTGATGCTATTCCATTGTTTTGCGACCTTCTTATATGTCGAATCCGGAATCCTGGCTTCTTTAGGATATGCGCAGGGAGCAACATCTTTGCCGGCCACCTTGGGGTCTGTGCACCAGTTGTCATTCCGATAGGCCGCACGATTTTTCTTGTTCCTGAAATCAGGCACTTCAATAGGCATGTTGCCCTGGCTGATAGAGCGATAAGCCAGCAAACCAGTAATAGTCATGTCAACGGCGGTATAGACATCAATGGCGTGTCTGCCAAAAGGGCGTCCCAATATCTTTTCAATGAAACTGTAGAGTGTATAGAAATCAGAACCACCGTGGCCCGAAGCAGCCTTTGACAAGGCATTTTCAACCGGGAACCTGGGCTGATAAGAAACTTCAAAAGGCGTCCGGCTGTCCCCTTCCTTGAAGATGTTTATCCGGCTATGGGTCGAATTGAAACGGTCGGATTCCATCATGCCTTTGGTTCCATAGATGGAATACCAGACCGCCGAAGGTTCGCGTTTGAGCCCGCCGTGAAGGCTTTTTACCGTTGCGCCATTGCTCATTTGAATGACTTCCATGCCATGGGGCGCCCCCTTCAATCCCATGTCAATCATGTTCTTTTCAAGCCGTCCTTCAAACCCTACCACGCGAACCGGTCGCGTTCCGGTTATGTTCATGACAGGACCCAGGCTGTGGGTGCAGTAAAAGGTCGAATACATTCGATTACGCCAATGATCCTTTTGACCATAGGTGATGGACGGCCAGATGGATTCGCAATCGTGGACATATTCACCTTCACCATGGGTGAATTCACCGATGTCACCTGCCTGATAGAGTCGCTTCATCTCCTGCGTCGCACGGAAATAGCAATAATTTTCCGCATATG
>JAZDKP010000005.1:0-3640 GCA_043802925.1 Fibrobacterota bacterium
TTTTCTTTTTTCGGCGTGGCAATGGCGGCCGCAGGGTTCACGGCAAGTTTTCCCGTGTTGCAGAGATAGCGGAAGAAGGACTTGACCGCGGTCAGCTTGCGGCCGAGGGAGCTCTTCTTGTACCGTTCACCCGCGATGTCGGCCAGGTAGCGGCGCACGAGTATCTTGTCCACCGCGTCGGGCCCGGTCGCCCCACTTTTCGTCTTTTCAACAAACGCCAGGAACTGGGCAAGGTCGCTCCGGTAAGCCGAAACCGTATGCACGGACAGCCGTTTTTCATGCTGAAGGTAATCGAAATAATGGTTAAGAGATTCGCGCATGAAATTTTATTTCCTGCCCTAAATCAGGCCTCCTTCTCCTGAAGGAGAGGGAGGAAAGGGGGGTGAGGTAAAAATATATTTTATCCGCCTTAATCTATTATATTATTCCGTCCCAACAACAATTCCTTTACGGAGGCGCTCGCATGAAACCCCTCAAAACCGGTGTTCTTGGCTACGCGCATTACATGCGCACCAATTATGTCCTGCACCTGCGGAAATGCGATGCGGTTGAAATCGTGGGCGTCTACAACCGTTCAGAAGAACGGCGCAAACACGCCGAAGACGATGGTTTTTTTGCGACCAGCGATCTCGACAAATTTTTCGCCATTCCAGGCATGGAAGCCGTCATCATCGGCACGGCCAATGCCTCACACAAGGAGCTCACAATCCGGGCCGCGCGCCAGGGCCTTCATATCCTCTGCGAAAAACCCATGGCCCTTTCAGCCGCGGACGCCGATGAAATGGTCCGCGAGGTGGAAAAGGCCGGTGTGGTGACCCATGTCAACCATGGGGGGCCCTACACCGAAGCCTTTCAGACCTTCAAGCAGATGGCCGAAGACTACGCCAGCCCTTACCTTCACGTGCACAACCGTGGCACGCGCATGTTCGGCCTCTGGAGCCAGGGCGCGCGTCACCAGAACGTGGCGCACCCCGAGGCCTCGGGCGGCTGGACCTATCACCATATGTGCCACGCGCTTGACGAGGTCTGCATCCTTCTCGGCACGGCGCGCGCCACCCGCGTCTATCACGTCTTGCAAAAAAGCTGCAACGAGTGCCCTTCCGAGGAACTCATCAACGCGCTTATCCATTTCGACTCCGGCGCCACGGCTTTCGTGTCCGACGGTCTTTCCATCGGCGGTTTCACCGACCTTACGGTCCAGGGGCTTAAAGGCGACGTCCGCTTGTTGAACAACGAAATCTCCGTGGTGGTCCCGGGCCCCACCGACCGCACCCAGCGCCCCGGCAACCTGACCCCCTTCATTAAAAAATTCCAGGTCCCTCCGGGCGATAAAATGATCGACACCGTGTCCCGCAAATTCTGCCAGGCGGTGCGTACCGGCAATTCCAAGGAACTCCTCTCTTTCCGCTTTGTGGCTGACCAGTACCGCATCCTGGCCGCCATGACCGAAAGCGCGCGCACAGGCCAAGCCGTCGAACCCCGCTACGACTGATTTATTATTAAGAGGAAACCATGACGCACAAATTCGACACCAAGACCATTCCGGCCCTCTTTGTTAAAAACCTTCCCGAAGGCCTGAAAATCCTCTCCAAAAAAGGGAAATCCTTCGTGGTCGTGGACGACCTTCGCTGCCCCAGGGGCCATAGCCTTCTGTCCGACGAAATAAAGTTTCACGGCGCACCGGCCATTGGCTTTACGGTCAAAGGCGGTGGTATTCAAGGGAAAATGTACCTCGACCCGTTCTGGGGGCTGCACGAAAAGCTCTACGATTTCATGTTTCAGTCGTGCGACAAGCCGCCCATCATCCGGGCATTCTGTCCTGAATGTGGGGTTTCGCTCATGAAAAAGAAAAAGTGCGAGACCCGGGCGTGCTGCGCCGAGGAATACATCGTCTTCCACCTTCCCGGCGGCAACGCCATGGAATCCTGCGCACAGTGGGGCTGCCCGGAGCACAGCCTGAAAATCAGCGACATGCCCGGGGACGTCATGGCCGCGGTCAAAAAAATCAACTACCCGGAAATCCATTCACACATTGAGGCCATCGGGTTCTGATTCTGTTTGAAAAACAGGGCGGGAAAAAGGTATCTTATCCGTTCTAATCGCGCCCGTAACTCAGCTGGTAGAGTATTTCCTTTTTAAGGAAAGAGCCGATGGTTCGAATCCATCCGGGCGCAAAATAAAAGGGGCTTACACGAAAGTGTAGGCCCTTTCTGTTTTCAAGGGGTTACGCCTTGTAAGAGTGAAAAAGCAAAGCGATAGGAACAAAAAGTTTTTCGGGATAACTTTTACCAATTTTTACAGATTATTAAGGGTTTTTACCCGCAATGGACACCTGATGGACACCTAATCAAAAAGCCGCGATAAACGCCCTTGGCGAATTATTTTAAAGAAATCCCCACCCTGCCGTTCTGACAGATAATCGCGTCTGGAGCATATAAATAACCTTGAATAAAAAATGAGGTGCAGCGATTCAATAGGCTCCTCTTCGAAAAGCCATATCGAAGAAGAATTACTAGGGTGACCAAACCCTACCTGGGCTAGACTGCACCTCAAATATTTCAACTATTTTGCGGGACTGCCCGATAAGGGGTAGCTGGAACTCATTTTATTTTTGTTCTTCTGGTAATACAAACATCCGCTATATCCAGGAACTGCTCGGCCATGAAAGAACCAATACAACCCAAATCTACACCAGGCTGCAAAAGGAAGAGCTGCGGAAAGTGGTTAATGAGAAGCATCCCTGCGCCAACCGGATCGTGCCGATAACCTATATGACCATGAGGAAAAGACGGAAAGAAGCGCAGGAAGATGAGACTGATGACCTGGGTGGGAGCGGGATAGGTTAGAAGGAAAAGCTTTGAACTGAATCTACGGTAAGCTTATATTATATACCGTAGGTTTGCTTTATTAGCAAAGGCATCACAATGAACAAAATACTGGATTATTTCAATAAAAATCACGGGTATGCCCGAATGAAAGACCTGAGAAAAAGGTCTTTTCAGTATTGGGATATTGTTGATCTTGTTAAACAAGGTAAGATTGAGAGGATAAAGCACGGACTATATCGGCTCGCGGATATGAAGGATGGCAAGATAAGCCGCAGCTTTGTTGACGTTTGCAAGGCAATGCCCAAGGGCGTTATATGTCTTGCATCTGCGCTTTCTTATTACGAGCTTACCACATTCAACCCATCAGAAGTTTATGTGGCAATACCGAACAAAGCCAAATACATTCGCACGGAATATCCGCCGGTGAAGGTCTATTATTTCAGCGATAAAATCTATCAAGCCGGAATTGAGACGATACAAACGCCTCAAGGCGTGGTCAGGATCTACGGAATGGAAAAAACCATTTGCGATATGTTCCGTTACAGGAAAAAACTCGGAGAAGACATGGCCCTTGAGTCCCTCCGAAACTACCTGCGACATAAAAACGCGGACATTCCAAAGCTGGAACAGTTTGCGAACATTTGCGCGGTCAAAACGGTCATAACTCCATACCTGAAAGCACTGGTTCCATAATGGCACAGAAACAGATCAAAGATATTGCCGCATCCGTAAGAGCAAGGCTCTTCAATCTGTCGAAATCGCAGAAAGTGGAATTCGATTCGGTACTGCTTCAATATTTTGAGGAGCGTCTG
>JAZDKP010000006.1:0-8744 GCA_043802925.1 Fibrobacterota bacterium
CCCGGCCGCCCAATCGTTTGCGGTAATCACCCCGCCGTTGGCAAGGTTTGACGCTATTATCTTTTCCGTAACTTCATAGGAACCGTCATGGTTGGCGTCCAGCCAGGCCTCGTCGAACAGGTTGAAGTGCTGCTTGGAAACCGTGAACTTGAGCGGGCCTGTTGTCACCGTTACCTTGTCAACCGCATCGACCACGGAAAGCGCGGTTATTGGCGCGGAGCCCGTGTAGTCGTCCCTGAGGCTGAAGCTGGTTTTATTGGAGGCCGCAACAGCCGCCTGGAAGTCCATCAGCACCCACTTCGCCGAAGGATTGGCTGTTTTCCCGGTGTTCTTTTCGACCCACCACTTGCTTAAGGCGCGGAACTGGGCCGGGACCGTGTTGCCCGAACCATCCGTCACGCGGAGCGTTGTAAGGTCATTCACCGCTCCAATAGGCAGGGGAAGCCCGGCCGTGACGACTTCGCTGTCGCGGGCAACGTCGGACCAGTTCGATACGTCGAAGGGAACATTGAGAGCGCAGGCCATTGCTGCCAGCGCCAGAACAGCTGAAAAGAGGCTTTTCATGGTCTCTCCTTGTTGTTCATCTTGAGTTTTGTATTCTTCATTAAGGCTTTAGTACTATATACTTTAAATATATCGTATCCGCAATAACATGTGCAATATACATTCCATTTGCGCAATCCTGTTTAACCGTATAATCTTCAAACATATAGCGCAAACAAAACTCGTTGTAAATAGTGTATAGATAGATTATATTTATGTATACTATGTCTAATATGGTGTAAGTTTATGGAAATGAAGAAAATCTTTCAGGATTATCCTTTTCTCAACCTTATTGACGCTCTGGATTACGAGGCAGTGCTTGTTCTGGTGGATGCCCGGATGCGTATTGTCGAGGTCCATGAACCCCATATGTCTCATTTCCCGTTATTAATCCACAAACTGACGGGCGGCCGGGTTTCGGATTACTTCAATCTCGTGTCGGATGAAACCATGGAACAGGTGCTGGACACGGACCATCACCCGTTTCGAACGCTCCAGTACTTTTTAAGCCTTCCGCCCGAAGACCCCGCTCCCCGTGAAATCCGTCTGTCTCTCACGGCGCTGCCTTCCAACGATGAATGCAATCGCCTCATCAGTTCGGCAAAATGGCGCCATCGGCTTTCCCTGGCCACGCTCTACCTGTTTCGCGCGGACAGGGAGCATGCCCTCGGCATTATCCGTGTCAAACCGTTTCAGCACCTGCTGCCCGATTACACTTCCGAAATCATGCTGTTTGTGGACAACCAGGAAAGGCTGATGGGATACAATCTCAACTTCGAACCGTTGATAAAAATCAAAGATTCCGGCAGTGTCTTTGGCCAGCCGCTCAATACGCTTGTCCATTTTGATTTCCGGCCCGTTGAACAAAAGGGTCTCTCCCGGCACCTGAAAGCGGTCCCGTTGACTACGGGCATGTTCCAACCGGTTCCGCAGGCGGAAATCAAAATGGACAACCACACGCCGGGTTTTGAAGTCACCCCGTTGCCGCGGGAACAGTATGTTTTTCTGCGGATGCCCGTGGAACACGATACCCACGATTATCGCATCCGTTTCGTGGTCGAGCGGATGCAGGGCCTCTGGCCGGGGCTTATGCTGCGGACGGACCGGGACATTCCGCCGGATTCCTCGGGCTACTTTTTTGGACCCGAGTCGGACAACCGGCAGTTTGTTTTCAAAAAGAGCGGCCTGACCCTGGCCCGCATTGACTTTTCAGACAAGGAACATTCCCGGGAAATGTTGATGGAAGTGGAAAAACAGGGGGCTGTTTTTACGGTCAGAGTTGACAACCGTCCCGTATTCCGCCACGTCGAACACTATCCCTTTTTGCCCGCCCTGGACAGGCACGTTGCCTTCTGTGTCGGAAATGAATGCGCGTGTCGCATTCATTCCGTCACGCTGGAATCCGCATTGCAGGCGACCCCAGGGGAGCCCGGGGGGGTGGTGGCCCGTATCAAAGGGGCCCCAGGCAAGACCTTCCGCGTCCACCAGCGGCTTGGATTCTTCCGCAACGAGACCTATCAGCTTTTTCACCTGGAGGACATCACGGGTTACCAGAAGCGCCTGTCCACCCTGGAAAGGGAAAAAGAACAGGTCAAGGCCGAAAGTGACAAAATGCGGAAGACCCTTTGGGCCACCCGGGCCACGGAAAAGCTCATCGGCGAAAGCGTTGGCATGCACCGCATCCGCGAGCAGCTGGCGGCCCTCCGTTCCTCGGCGGGCATCCTTTTGCTCCAGGGCGAGACCGGCACGGGCAAGGAGATTATCGCCCGGCTCTTCCATGACCTTTCCGCTCCGCCGGACGCCCCTCTTGTCAAAGTTGATTGCGGCACGATTCCCCCCTCGTTGCTTGACAGTGAGCTCTTTGGTTACGAGGCGGGCGCTTTTACGGGGGCCGTCCGGCCGCACCCGGGACGGTTTGAACAGGCGGACCATGGGACCCTGTTCCTTGACGAAATCGAGAACCTGACGCTGGCTGTCCAGGCCAAACTCCTGGGTTTTCTCGATGACATGCAGGTCACCCGGCTGGGAGGGACGCGGGCCGTCACGCTTTCACTCCGGGTGGTGGCGGCCACCAACCAGCGGCTCGACGCCCTCATCCGGAACGGCCTTTTCCGGAAGGACCTTTTCTACCGGCTCGAACGCTTCAAGCTGGAAATCCCGCCCCTGCGCGATCGCCTGGATGATATTCCGCTTCTTGCGCGCCATTTTCTGGAGCGGGCCAACAGCCAGCATAACAAGGACGTCAAACGGATTTCAGAGGACGGCTACCGCAAGCTTTTTACCCATCCCTGGCCGGGCAACGTGCGCGAACTCCAGAATGTGATTAACCGGGCCGTGCTTTTTTCCAGAAAGGAGACACTCGGGCCGGAAGCGTTGGAACTGCCGTTGATTATGGCCGCCGATTCCGTCTCGCTGGCCCGTGAAGCGACCGGACGAAGATGGAAGCGGGGCGGGCTGCCGGAAGGGGCGCTGCGGGAAGCACTCGGCCGCACCTCGGGAAACATCAAGGCCGCCGCGGCCATCCTCGGTATTACGCGGATGACCTTTTATGCGTACCTGGCAAAGTACGGGATCCAGAGATAAAAATGTCCTCTTTCAAGGAGCCTTTCATGAAGCATATTATCCTCGCCTTCCTGCTCGTCCTCTTCATGCTTTTTCCGGCCCCGGGCCAGGAAACAACAGCGCCCTGCAACTGTGTTGTGAGCCCGTATAACGACCGCGGCACGCCCGACACCTCCTTCCTGCTCAAGAACGGCCGTTCCCTTGTCCTGTGCGGTTCGCGCGAGGAGGCGGACGGCGAGGTCACCTTTTCGGATTTCACGTTGAATGTCTGCGGGGCGACGGAAATCCTCGGGCACTGGGGCGCGCTTGCCTCCTGCCGTATCCTGAAGAAGGGAAACGAACTTACGATCCAGCGCGTTGTCAATCTGCCGGTCGGACGTGAGTTCGGTTACGTGCCCACCGTGCTATTTATTGACAAAATCACGATCCCGGGCAGGAATGCAAGGATGAACACCACGCTCAATGCCAAGGCGCGGAAATACTCGCGCGCTGAAATCAGCGCGGTGCTGGCGGAATACGAGGCCTCGCCCCGCGCGGTCAACGAACGGACCGAGGAACTGCTGCTCAAACTTTTCGTGTGTGCGCTTGGTAAAAACCCGAAGGCCCAGAAGCTGTTCGCATCTTTTGACAAGGATAACACGGGTCTCGAAGGAGACCTTTTGAACCTGTATGTGGAACTGAAGCGCCTGCTCAATCTCGCGGGAATCCGGCCATGATGAAAAATCATTTTGTTCCGCTGCTTCTTCTCGCTCTCTTTTAGTGGGGCTGTTCCACCGCGGCCATCAGCTTTTCCATGACTTCCGGGTCGAGTGCGTGCTCCATCCGGCAGGCATTGCGATCCGCGGCCTTGGCCGGAATCCCGAGTCGCTCCATAAAGAACCGTTTGAGCCGCGCGTGGTTGCGCGCAAGCGCGCGGGCCACCCTCGCCCCCTTGCCCGTGAGCACCACGTGCGCATAGGGCGTGTAGACCGCCAGCCCGTGCGCGGACAGGCTTTTAAGCGCCGCGGTCACGGAGGATTTTCTGACATGGAGCGCCGTGGCGATTTCGCTCACGCGCGCCACCCGGTTTTTCTTCTCCAGGACCAGGATGGCCTCAAGGTAGTCCTCCTGGCTTTCGGTCAAGACGCGTGCAACCATAAAAGCCTCCCGATTTGATGGACCCCCACGGCCGTGAGCCAGGCCAGGACTATCGGATAAAGAAACCCGAACCAGGACCAGCGGCGGGAACGGAGCTCGCGCACCATGGTGGTCAGTGCCGCGAGGCAGGGCGTGTAGAGCAGGCAAAAGAGCATGAAGCCAAAGGCCGTGAGCGGTGGATAGTGCGCCCGCAGGCTGTCCGAAAGCGGCGCGTTCCCTTCGCCCGGCTCTTCGGCGCTGTAGAGCACGGCCAGGGTCCCCACCACCATTTCCTTGGCCACAAAGCCCGTGAGCAGGCTGATGCTCATTTTCAGGTCAAACCCGGCTGGGGCCAAAAGCGGCTCCACGGCCCGGCCGATGCGGCCGATATAGGTTTCGCCGATGCCGCGGTGGCCGGACGGGTAATGGCTCAGGAAGAAGAGCACGATGGAAAAGACGAAAATCACCCGGCCGATACGCACCAGGTAGTGCTTGCCCTTTTCCCACATGTGGATGGCCACGCTGCGGAGTGTGGGCATGCGGTAGGGGGGGAGCTCCATGACAAAGGGGTATTCCGCGTCCCGGAAGAATATTTTCCGCAGAAGCAGGCCGGAGGCGAAGGTGAAGGCGAAGCTCAGCACGTAGATAAGGAAGACCATGTTCCCGGCATGTTGCGGAAAAAAGGCGCCGGCAAAAAGGACATAAATGGGGAGGCGCGCCGAGCAGGTGATGAGCGGCGCCACGAGGATGGTGAGGATGCGGTCGGACCGGGCTTCGAGCGTGCGCGCGGCCAGGATGGCGGGCACGTTGCAGCCGAGGCCCATGACCATGGGGATGAAGCTTTTTCCGTGGAGCCCCATTTTGTGCATGACCTTGTCCATGAGGAAGGCGGCGCGGGCCATGTAGCCCGTGTCTTCGAGCATGGAAATGCCGAAAAAGAGGATGAGGATGTTGGGCATGAATACAAGGACGCTTCCCGCGCCCGCCAGCACGCCTTCGATCAGCAGGTTTTTGAAGAGTCCGTCCGGAAGGGCCTGTCCCGCAAGGTCCGAAAGTGCTGCGATGCCCGCCTGAATCCACGCCATGGGAAGCGCGCCCAGCTTGAAGGTGAGCAGGAAGAGCGCCCACATGAGCCCACCGAAGATGAGGTAGGCGAAAATTGGATTCAGGAAAACAGAGTCCATGCGCCGGGTCATGTCAACCCGGTCAGGCTTATGGACCGTGAGGGTTTCGCGCAGCGCGCCGGTGATAAAGCCGTACCGGCGCTCGGTGATGACCGCGGCCGGGTCGTCTTTGAAGATTTTTTCCAGATGGCCTTTTCGCGCCTCGGTAAGGGCGAGGAGTTCCGGCCCCTTGGCCGTGCCGCGGAAAAAGGCCGAGGTGCGCGGGTCGCCTTCGAGCAGCCGCAGGGCATACCAGCGGGCCGGTGCGGCGAGGCAGACACCGGCCCCGGAAATAAGCGGTTCGAGCCGCGCAATTTCCTCCTCAATTTCGTTTCCGTACGGGATGAGGACCGGCCGCGTACCCGGCATCCGGCCATCGACCGTGCGCAACGCAGTTTCGAGCAGAAGTGGCAGCCCTTCGCCCGTGCGTCCGATTGTAGGAACCACGGGCACGCCCAGCAGGCGGCCGAGTTTGACCGTGTCCACACTGAGTCCACGGGATTCGAGCTCGTCGCTCATGTTGAGCGCCATCACCAGCGGCTTTCCGGTCTCGAGCAACTGAACAGTAAGATAAAGGTTGCGTTCGAGGTTGGTGGCGTCCACCACGTTTACCAGGCCCTGCGCCCGTTCCGAGAAAAGGCAGTTGAGCGCGATTTCCTCTTCCGGGCTTTTGGGGGTGATGGAGTAGGTGCCCGGCAGGTCGATGATGGTGATGGAACGGTCCGCAAGGCGTGCTTCGCCCTCTTTGATATCAATGGTGACCCCGCTCCAGTTGCCCGTGTGCTGGCGTGCGCCCGTGAGCGCATTAAAAAGCGTGGTTTTTCCGCAGTTGGGGTTTCCGGTGAGGAGAAAGGCGGGCGTGCTCATGCGGCCTCCAGGGGGGCCACTTCCACGGTGTTGGCCTCCCCGACGCGAAGCGAGAGGTGGGCGCCCCGGACCAACACCTCGATGGGGTCCTTGAGCGGCGCATAGCGGACCACGGTCAGCGCTGCGCCCCGGGTGAACCCCAGCTCCATGAGGCGCTGGCGCAGCAACGGTTCGCCCGTGAGTCGAACCACGCGGACGCAACAGCCTTCGCGGCAGTCACCGAGGCGCTGGCAGGGACAGTCGGCGTCGGGCCGGGGACATGGATTGTTCATGGGGTGGAATATAGTTAGATAAGGCTAACAAAGGCAAGGGCGCAAACTCACCCACGTCCCCCTCTCTCGCCCCTCGACTCCGCTCGGGGTTCGAGAGGGGGCTTGGATGTAAGGCCTATTCAGCTTTTGCTTCTTGAAATCATGGATCCCCCGCTCTCTCTGCGAGAGAGCGGGGGAAAGGGGGGTGAGTTAAGCGAACGGATTCTCGTTCCGGTACATCATGCCCTTCGGCTGGTTGGACATCACCTCCTCCATGCCCAGCATTTTGCACACCGCAAAGAGCGCTTTACCCGCATGGTCAAAGGCCAGGGCCGCGTGGTGCGGATAGTTGCGTTCGATGAGCACATGACGGTAGAAACGCGCCATTTCCGGAATGGCGATGACGCCGATGCCGCCGAAGGAACGGGGATCAATGTCCAGGACGTCACCCTCGGCCACGTAGGAGCGTAAATGCGCGTCCGCGGTGGACTGGAGGCGGAAGAGGGTGGCTTTGCCGGGCTTAAGCGTGCCTTCGAGCGTGCCGCGCGTGATATCCGGCGCCTTGCCGCCCTCCATGAGGCGGTTCATGATGAGCTGGAACTTGAGCGTGGCGTTGCAGAGGCATGAGGCCGCGGTGTTTCCGCAATGGAAACCCATGAAAAGGTCGCGCGGGCCGTATTTACCGAGCTTGGTCTTTGCGGCCTTGACCATGTCATCGGGAACTGTGTTGTTGATGTCGAGCAGCGTGGCGGTCATCTGCGTGGCGCAGGTGGCCATGTACTCTGATAGCGCGCCGTAGATATCGACCTCGCATGATATTGGGATGCCGCGCGAAGCGAAGCGGGAGTTTACATAGCAGGGCACAAAGCCGAAGTACTTTTCAAACGAAGGCCAGCACTTGTTGGCGAAGATGCCGTAACGGGACGCGCCAAGGTTCTTTTCCATGAATTTTTTCAGTGCCACTTCGTACTGCGCGAGCTTCTGGAGAAGGTCCGGGTAGGTGTTTCCCTTTCCGAGCTCCTTGGCCATGTCACGCGCGACCGCGGGAATGGCCTTGTCACCTTTAGGACTTTGATCAAATTAAACTGTTCAACTTTAACGCGGCTGGAGCACATAATTCCAGTCTCCATGAAACTCATCTCGAATTAGCGATAGCTCATCCATCTGTGATTTTGGAATAACCACCCCCGTTGGATACTTCCGATTATCCAGCATAGCCTTGACGCTGAGCCCTATGGCCGTCTTTGTGTTACCGATGAGATCGATAATTGTTTCAAATGTTTTTAGAACTTTCCCTCGCCAGTTTTGTGTGATATGGCAAAAAAGACGATGCTCAATCTTATTCCATTTGCTTGTGCCTGGAGGAAAATGACTAACACGAATACTGAGATTGGTTTCATCGGCAAGTTTTTGTAGTTCTACTTTCCATGCTCGTATTCGATAGCCATTACTTCCACCAGCGTCCGCTGTAATGAAAAGTTTCTTTGCGTTTGGATAGACCCGTGCACCCATCTTCTTCCACCACTGCCGAATTGATGCCACAGCAAAGGATGGCGTATCATGATCCATTCCAACGCTTACCCACGCTTCATTGCGGCCCATATCATATACCCCGTAAGGAATTGCCTTCCCGGTGGAGTCTATTGGAAAATCATGAACCAACGATTTCTCTGGTGAACTCTTCGGTTGCCATTCACGACCGCCATTCTTAAAGTCGCCAACAAGCTCTTTCTTTTTTGTGTCAACAGAGATAACGGGCTGTTTGTTTTGTTGAAAGTCTTCAACAGTTGAATTGATATATTCAAACTGAGCATTGCGATCTGGATGTGATGTACCTTCCCGACTTTTTTGTATGGATTGCAGGCTGTAGCCAAGTTCGTGCAGATATCTGCCTACTGTTGTAGAGCTAATCAACCACCCTTTCTTCACAAGTGCGGCAGCTAATTTTGCTCTGCTCTTGCATGTCCATCGGAGTGGTGACATCGGATCACCGCGAGTTAAAGGAGCAACCATCTTCTCAAGGGCCTGCATGACACCAGGCTGGGTCTTACAAAGGTTATGGCGCCCACCACCGGGCTTACGTATGCGAGAAGCCGCTTCAACGCCTTTACTAATCTCACGGCGTCCATTGCGAATTGTTTGACGGGAAAGACCTGTCGCACGAGAAACAAGTGCATCTCCTCCATAACCAATTGCGCGGGATTCTGTTGCGGCCCAAAGACGACGGCCTCGCTCATTGAAC
>JAZDKP010000007.1:0-10930 GCA_043802925.1 Fibrobacterota bacterium
GCCAGTTTATGACCTCTTGATTTCGTCGAAATAGGGTGACACTCCCAAAGTGGGTCGCAGAGACCCAGAAGGAGAGTCATCGTGCAATCAATCATCGAAAAGCCGAAGAAAGGCCACCGTGGGCCCCGGCGCTTCTATCCACTCACCGAAAAAATCCGAGTAGTGAAAATGCACCTTGAGGAGGGGGTGACGGTAGCCCTGTTGTCGTCGGAGCGGGGCATGGCACCCTCCGCTATCAGCAAGTGGTGCAGACAATACCAGGCTGAAGGCGAGCAGGGTTTGAAAACCCGGGAGCGAGGAAGGCCCGGTAAGGGGGCGTTGCCGGACCTGGTGAAGGACGCCATCGTTTCCCTGAAGCGGGATGAGCCCACCAGCGGTGTGCGCCGGATAACAGACAAGCTGCGCCGGTTCTTTTTTCTTCCCGGGAGTCATGAGAGCGTCCGAAAGACGCTGCATGAGGCGGGGCTGTTGCCGAAGCGGAAAACGCGGGTGACCCGCATCAAGAATGTCGTGAAACCCCGTCGGTTTGAACGGAATGCTCCGAACCAGATGTGGCAGACGGATATTTTCATGTGGCGGATGGGCGGGCGTCAGTTCTACCTGATTGGGTACATCGACGATTATTCACGATTTATGGTTGGGCTTGAGATGTTCACGTCCCAGAAGGCTGCGGAGGTGTTGGAAGTGTATCGCTGTGCGTCGACGGAGTATAAGCCGCCGAAGGAGATGCTGACGGACAACGGGCGGCAATACACGAATTGGCACGGGAAGACGGCGTTTGAGAACCAGCTCAGAAAGGATGGGGTTCACCACATCAAGTCGCAGCCACATCATCCGATGACGCTCGGGAAAATCGAGCGTTTTTGGAAGACGATATTCGAGGAGTTCCTACAGCGGGCGACCTTCAACGACCTCCAGGAGGCGCGGGAGCGCATTCGCCATTGGGTGAAGTACTACAATCATCAAAGGCCGCATCAGGGGATTGGCGGGTTGTGCCCGGCGGACCGGTACTTCGAGGTTGCGTCAGAGCTTCGGAATACCATCGAGAAGGGCGTTGCCCAGAACGCGAAGGAATTGGCCTTGAAGGGGCCGGTTCAGGAGCCGTTTTATCTTGTGGGCCGGATGAACCGGCAGTCCGTGGTGCTGACGGCCGAGGATGGAGACCTGAAGCTGCGGGTAACGGACGCGAAAGGCAAAGCGTCAAAGGAAATGAGTTACCGGATTGGAAACAAAAACACTATTTTGGAGGAAAAAGACAATGGACAAGACGCAGAAACGGCAGACGGAACGGTCGTACAGCGCCTCGGAGAAATGCACGGCGGTGCTGTCGGTGTGGACGGAGAAGCGGAAGCCCGCGGTGGTGTGCCGGGAACTGGGTGTGAAGTGGATGACGTTCCACCAGTGGCAGAGCCGGGCCATGGAGGGGATGCTTCAGGCGCTGGAACCGAGGGTGAATCTGGACCGTGGTCCGGCGTTAAGCCCGAGGCTCCTGGCCATGTTGGAGAAGCGCAGCAACCGTGCGGCGATGCCGACTGTGGCGGCGAACCGGCTGGAGAACCGTCTCACGAAGATTCGGGAATTGAAACAGCCGGAGAAGAAAGTGGAACCAGCGGAAAAAACCTGAACCAGGAGGTCTTGCATGAGCCAGAATCCGATACAGACGGGGCCGGAAGCGGAAACGGACGCCCAGCGAAGAGCTGCCGTGATAATGCGTGTCCGGAGCGGGGAGATAACGGCGACGGAGGGGGCTCGTTTGTTAGGGATATCGAGGCAATGCTATTACGAATGGGAACGCCGGGCGCTCGACGGCATGGTGACGGGCCTGACGGAGAAGGAAGCCGGACGACCGGAGCAGGCGACAGACCCGGAGAAGGATGCCTTGAAACAGCGTGTTGCGGAGCTGGAGAAGGCCCTGACCGTGGCGAAGCAGACCATGGAGGTGCGGGAGGTGTTTCGTCTTTATGACGAAAAACGCGCAGAGGAAGAAGGACGTAAAGACGGCAAAAAAAAACGCCGATGAAGAAGGCGTCGATTGAAGAGGTGCTGGAACGTATGGAATCTGTGAATAAAGAGACAGGACTTTCTTACAAGCGGCTGTGTGAAGCCATGAGAGTGCCGTATCCGACCTTCAAACGGTGGCGGAAACGGAAAGCCTTGGCTTCGCCGGTTGTTCATGCGCCAGGCCCCAAGAAGGTGGCGCCGTTTGATGCGGACGCGTTGAGCGGTGACGTTCTGTGTCTTGCGCACGGGCGGCAGCGTACGCAGGGCACAGGGCATCTGTACGAGTCCTGGTCACGCCATGTCTCCCGTCGGGACCTGGATGAACTTGTCCGGCAAACCCGGGCCGAACTGCATAGTGTGGAACGTATGACGCAGACACGTCTGGAATGGCAGAAATGCTCCATCGGGCTTGTCTGGGCAACGGATGGCACAAAATTCGGGCCGTCGCTTGAAGGAAGCCCGCTTCATTTACTGGATACCACAGACCTGGGGTCAAAGCACACCTTTGACCCTCTTTCTACCGCCTGGGAGCCCTGCGGCGAAGAAGTCGGAGGGTATGTCCAGCACTTATTCAGTCGTAACGGCGTGCCGCTGTTCTTCAAGAAGGACAATGGAAGCAATTTGAACAGCCGCATCGTTCGGGACGTGCTACTCGAAAACTGGGTTATTCCCTTGAATAGCCCGGTTCGGTATCCCCAGTACAACGGGTCTCTTGAGAATAATAATGGAAGGCTCAAAAAGGCGATAATGGCCGAGTTGTCACCCTACGACACATGCAGAACCGACACCTTCCCGCTCTATTCCAAGGTGGCCGCCTATAACCTCAACCACGAGGTCAGAGACGTTCTGGGTGGGCGGACCGCATGCACGGCCTACCATGAAGGCAGAAGAAATGCGGAGTACAACATAACCGAAAGGAGGGCCATTTATGATTGGATAAAAGAAGTCGCAGGATGTATATTTGCCCAAGTGGGCGAAGAAGGCCAGAAAGCAAAAGATACCGCGTGGCGGAGGGCCGTGGAAACATGGCTTGTGCTTAACGGCTTTGTAAAAACAAACATTAACGGGTTAAGTGTCAACCTATTTTCAGCATGAAAAAGGCTCATAAATACTTGGCGGCACACCTATGAAGACAACTAAGCCCCCTGCATAAATCAATGTACTTAAGGAACAGAAAATAGCCGAAAAGAAAAGATGTCGATTGCTTTTGCCGCCAAACCATAAAAACAGAAAATATAAAGAAACCACAATGAAAACGAAAAAAAGTAATCCGCTGGAAGCGGTATAGGTCAACTCAAATAGTTTTGCATTTACAACCATTAACACGGTGCAAAGAAAGGCAACTTTATTTCCGAATAAAAGACGAACCAATAAATGCGAGAAAATGATTATTGAGCCAGCAGCAAATGCGTTAATAAAGAGTGCCGCCTTGAAAATATCCTTATTGCCAAACATTGTCTTCAGCGCAATGACCAGGGGATACAGTGGCCCGTATACCCCAATAGTGAGCCTTGATAGATTACCGTTCAAAACATCCTGAACAATCGGCATTGTCTTTAACATGAATTCTTCGTCAATACCATAGCTGCCAACATTATGCAAATAAAAAGCAATATTATTAGCATAAAAGAAATATGAAATACCGACAACGAACGGAAAAAGAATAAACATATCCTTAATAAAATCCGTTTGCCGATTTATCTCATTTATTTCATCGTTAATAAAACTAACCTGTTGCTGCAACAATCGGGTCAGGTTTTTTAGAAATGAGCGCATAATTATAGCTCGAAACAAGAATTAATTCCACATCAAACAATTAAGAAAGCGCTTTAAAATCCAACAAGCCTTCAAGGCTTTTCATCATTCTCGCCCTACTCTGAAATCCCGCTATTAAATGCACCTTATCATTCCTTCTTTTCATCAAAAGCGCAATAGCTTTCAGCCTCCGCCTGGCCGTCTCGTACTCTTTAGGAGAATACCCGGTAAATTCTTTGAATTCCTTTACATGCCTCCAGTTTGCCGATGCGAACGCATCTTTTTCAGGGTTATAGTTTTCCCGGCAATGGCTCGCAATACACCCGCGTGAATGGTCAAGTCCCTGTTTTACAACACCCAAGATATCATCTAACACCGTTGCTGATGACTTTTCCATAAAACTGTTGGCTTTGCATTGTCCCGCAAGATATCCGGCATGAATACTATAACCTGTAATGGCCAAAGCAAACGTACAGGGGGACTTTATTTTGAAAGCATTGATAAACTTGTCACCATACATGCCCGGCATATCCATGTCGCTTACGAGGCAGTCAATGTAGAGTCCGTCAACCAGCTTCAGCGCGCATTCAGGCCATATGCTTTTGAAAACAATTGTTTGTGAAAGCCTGTCCGCAAGATAACGAGACATTGACTCGCAAAAGGCTTCATTGTCATCAACGCAAACCACTGACCGGAGGGGTTTATCCCAATCGATGTTGGGCGCGACATAAACCGAAATATCTTTCCCGGCCGCCTGGGCTGTAGAAAACTCTTGTTGGCTATTTTGTTTTTCTAACATCCGCGCTGTCGTCTTCCATGGTCTCAAAACCTGTTTTTAACGAATCCTTACTCATCGTACTCCATTTTACCCGTTCCTTTTCAAGATTCACATAATCCTTTTCCGTAATGATATGCGGAGTAACATAGATAAGAAGCTCGCTCTTGATTTCGCTCTTGAGCTTGGTTCTGAAAAACCAACCTAGAAATGGTATTTTCCCAAGAAACGGCACCCGTTCAATCGTCTCACGCTGCTCGCCTTGTATGAGTCCACCAATGACAATGGTCTCACCATCATTCAAGCGCACCGTGGTGGACATGGTCCTGCGCGAAATATCCGGGTAGTTTTCCGTATTCAGCGCACCCGCATTGCTGACTTCAGGCGCAATCTCAGCCGTAATCTGCCCACCCTTGGAAATCCACGGCGTGATATCCAGCTTGATGCCGGAGTTGATTTCCTGGAAACGGGAAAGCGGGGTCTCAAAATTACCGGTCGTAATCTTGTAATAGGAGCTATTGCCAACGTTAATGCTCGCCTTATAGCCATTCAACGTGGCAATCTTTGGCCGTGCCAGGACCCGCGCCATCTTATCGGTTTCGAGCGCGTGAAGGGTGATGTTGAAATTATCAGGCAATATGCCTATGGACCCGAACTTGAAGCCCGTACCCTTTTCAATTGAATGGCGGTCTGCTGTTATCGAAAGCCCTGGTATATAGCTGCCACTGAGGCTGCTGGTGTCGGTTGTGGATTTTGAACCCGCCTTTAGCCCAATATCTTTCATATTATCCGTGTAAAACTCCACGATAATTGCTTCTATTGAAATCTGCGGGGTCGGCACATCTATTTCATTCAGGAATTCTTCAACCTGCTTTATTATGACCTGCGTGCCCATGACCAAAATGCCGTTCTGTTCCTTAATGACCTGGACATTGCCCGATGGAATGGACTTAGGCAGAAGCGCTGGAATGCCTTCAGCCTTGATGTGCTTTAGATGTAACAGCTTGGACATGGAAAGCGCCTCACCGGATGGCGTGGTCGCGTTCTTCTCCCCTACAAGTAGAATACCCTTGTCGATGGTATAGGTGTATTTGGTGCCTGCCAGAATGCGTTCAATGGCTTCCTGGACAGGAATATTGGTGAGCTTTGCGTCCACCGAGGCCTTGACCTGGTCGTAGGTGATGATGTTCATGTTGGCCTGGTCCGCGATTTCCTTCAAGACTTCGCCAAGGTCCGCGCCGGTTAAGGACATGTTCAGTTTACCGTCCTCAATGTCAATGTCGAATTTACCGGATTTCTTTTCTCTTTTTGCCGCCTGCTTGCCGCCCTCTTCATCAACGGCGTTGTCCCCAAGCGCAATGACAAAAACATCCCCTTTTTTATTTAGCGAATACCCATTGGCTTCAAAAAAAGTCTTCAGCCCTTCCCTTAACGGCACATCTTTCAGGGTCCCGCTCAGTTTCCCTTTCAGTCCCTTTTCAGCAAGCACACTGATACTGGCCTTTTTTGAAAGCTCATCGATAAAATCCTTAATCTTCGTGTTTTTCACCGTCATCTGCTTGATGGTATCGGCTTTTATTGTTATGGAAAGCGCCTGCTCCTCCACCGTCTTTTGGATACGGTACATGTCGCCTTCTTTGACCCAGCCCAGGTTGTAGCTCTTGGTCAGCGCATCGAGTATGCCGGGCAGGGGGAGTTCCTGAACGTAAATGGTGATTTTCATGTCAACGTCCTGGTCGACGATGATGTTCACGTTGTGGGCAACCGACAGCGCCTTCACAACGTCGCGGATATCGGTATTGGTGAAGCTGATGCCATTGCCTGCGGCAAACAATAGCGCGACCGATGCGGTTAAGAAGAGAAAATGCTTAATCATAAACCCACCCCCTGTCCCCCTCCCTCCCGCGGCGGCAGGGAGGGGGCTTCCTCTAAAGCATATTTGAGTTTTTCCATCACAAGTTCTTTGTTTGACAATTCATGATTGCTCAGCCGAAGGGTTTGATAGCCAAGAGTATTAAGAATGCCATCACGTAAACCGTCATAATCTTTTTTCAGATCGTGAACACTTCCGTCAAGTTCAACAACCAGCTTTCTTTCCGCGCAATAAAAATCAGCTATAAAAAACCGCGTTATCCCATTCTCTTGAAACGGTATGGGGTGTTGACGCAGGAATTTCAACCCCATAAAACGTTTTTTCCGGACACTTTCCCAAAACAGAAATTCCGACCCGGTTTGCCGCCTGCGAAGTTGCCTTGCAGCCAGAACCGACATGAGTCGTGGGGATACCTTGCTCATATAGTTCCATCCATAGCTTTCAATACTGCCTTTTTGCCGGCAGATACCCCTCCCTGCCGTCGCGGGAGGGAGGGGAAAGGGGTGGGTTTATGCTGACACCACCCGCAGTAATTCCTCAAGTGAAGTCGTGCCCTGCTTCAACTTCTCCAGGCCCGAAAGCACCAGCGGCCGCATGCCGGCTTCAACGGCAGCGGTTTTTATTTCGAGGTCGCCCTTGTTTTCAATAATCATCTGCCGCACTTCGGGGCCAAGATTAAGGAACTCAAAAATGCCGACGCGGCCATCGTATCCGGTGCCGCTGCAGCGTGGACATCCTTTTGCAATGTAGCTGGGTGGCACCGCGACCTCTCCGTACAGATGCTTGAACTTGAACGCGATATCATCCGTAGCGACGTAAGCGACCTTGCAGTGGCTGCAAAGCCTCCGCACCAGGCGCTGGGCCATGACCGTGATAATAGACGATGCGATTAGAAAGGGCTCAATACCGAGGTCGCGCAAACGGATGATGGCCGACGCCGCGTCATTGGTATGGAGCGTGGAGAAGACCAGGTGCCCGGTCTGGGCGGCGCGCACAGCAATTTCAGCAGTTTCCTTGTCGCGGATTTCACCGATGAGGATAACGTCTGGGTCTTGCCGGAGGATGGAACGAAGGGTGCTGGCAAATGTGAGCCCTGCCTTTTCATTGACCTGGACCTGGTTTATACCCGATAGCTTTATTTCAATCGGGTTTTCGATGGTCGTAATATTTATGTCTTTGTCCTTGATACGGTTCAAAAACGCGAACAGCGACGACGACTTGCCGCTGCCTGTGGGCCCAGTGACAAATATTATGCCCTGCGGCTTGTGGATGATATCATTAATGGCAGCGATTTCAGCAGGCTCAAACCCCAAGGTTTCCAGCGAAAACAGGTCCGCTGTATGCCGCAGGATACGGATGACGGTCTTCTCGCCGAAGTGGGTTGGTAATGTCGAAACGCGGAGGTCAATGTCAACGCCCTCCATCCTGCGCTTGATGCGGCCGTCCTGGGGCAGCCGCTTTTCCGCGATGTCGAGGTCGGATAGGATTTTAATGCGCGAGGTTATAGGCGCGTTCATCCAGCCCGGCAGTTCCGCGGTCTTTCGGAGGAGCCCGTCAATACGGTTCCGGACCACGACCTTCTCTTCATTGGGCTCGATGTGAATGTCACTGGCTTCGTTTTTTATGGCTTCGTCGATGATGATATCCACCATCTTCACCACGGGTTCCGCCTGACCGCTTTTCTTGAGTTCATCAGTGGTGGCAAGCGTGGTTTCGTTGATTTTGCTCTTCCGGAGCTCTTCCGTGAGCGTGGCAAAAATATTATCAGAGTCGTTGCCTTGTGGGGACTGCTCGGCGAGCATGGTTTCAATTCGCCTGGCGTCTTCTTTTATTGGGGTAATGGCGCAGTCCGTGGCAAACGCCAGCCGTTCAATGGCGGCCAAATCATCCGGGTCCGCCATCACGACGTCAATGCCGCTCTCCGTCATCGCTGTTGGAAAAGTTTTTGTTTTTTCCAATAGCCGCCGGGAGAAGCGTGGCAATAAACTGTTGTCTTTGTCCATGTGGGTAGCGGGTAAAATACATAATTCTTGCCCGGCATGTAAGATTTAGTTGACTAATCGAAGCCCCCATCTCACCCCCACCCCTTCTCCTATAAGCGTACTGTCGGGAAAAAATTGAGAGATCCACAGGCGAACATTGACCGCCCTTCACGAGTAGATTATATTTGCAATTACGTATGAAGAAAAAACCATCCATTGCCAGAAAACTGCATGAGTTGCTTCCTATTCTAAAGGCCGAATTTGGAGTAAAAAAACTCGCTTTTTTCGGTTCTTTCGCTTCAGGAAAAGCCTCCCCTCACAGCGACCTTGATTTGGTCGTATACCTTGACAAACCTATCGGGTTCAAATTTCTTGACTTGAAAAAACGCTTGGAAAAAGAGACCGGTCGGGACGTGGATTTGTTGACCCGCGATGGCTTGATTGGAATTCGTTCATCTACCGCCGCTGCTTCCATTAAGCGGAACTTGTCTTATGTCTGAACGAGGCGTCCGCGAACTTTTAGAAGACATCATCGAGGCTATTTCCCGAATTCAGGAATACCTTGAATCGATGAACTATCGTAAGTTCGCAAAAGAGACGAAGACACAGGACGCCGTTGTCCGCAACTTAGAAATTATTGGCGAAGCGGTAAAAAAAATACCTTCGGATTTTAAAGCGGCCCACAATGAGATTCCTTGGAAAAAGATGGCCGGCCTTCGAGACGTTTTAATCCATGATTATTTTGGAGTCAATCTGGAAGTCGTTTGGGCGGTGGCAACGGAAAACCTTCCGCCGCTGCTTGACCCCCTCCGTCATGCGCTCAAACGTTTAAGATAATTGCCGCGTCCTAATGGAACTCAAACTGCCTTCGCGCATACCCTCCAAACACCTCATGCTGTTTACGCGGCAGCTCTCGGCCATGCTTTCAGCCGGGCTCCCCCTATCCAAATCCCTGGCAACCCTCGCCATTCAGACTGAAAACAAGGCCCTGCGTGAGGCGTTAAAAAAGGTCACTGATGACGTAAAGTCAGGCAAGCCCTTTGCCGAAGCCCTTCAAAAGGACGGCCGTTTCCCCCATCTCTATTGCAGCATGGTCGGCATCGGTGAGAAGGGCGCATCCCTGGACGGTATTTTGCAGAAACTCGCCAAATACCTGGAAAAACAGGAAAAGATTAAAAGCAAAATACTATCCGCCATGACGTACCCTGCCGTAGTTCTATTGCTTGCCGTCTGCGTTGTCGTGGCCCTCCTCACCTTTGTCATTCCCACATTCACAAAGATGTTCACGGATACGGGTAACGAACTCCCGGCAGCAACCCAGGCTGTGATTTCCCTGAGCGATTTCATCCGTTCCTACTTCGTCCTTATGATACTGGGAGGCATTGCCCTGGTTTTATTGTGCCTGCAGCTGATAAAAAGACCCGACATCCGGCTTTCAATCGATTCCGCGCTATTGAAAATCCCGGTTTTGGGTTCGCTGCTGCGTAAAACCGCCATCTCCCGTTTCTCCGGCACGCTTGGGACCCTGCTTCAGACCGGGGTGCCGCTTGTAGATGCCATGAAAATAACAGCGACAACAGCCGGGAACAGGGTCGTCGAAGCCGCTGTTTTAAAATCCCTATCCAATATAACACGCGGCCGTGAAATCGCCAAGCCACTGGAGGAAACAGGCATTTTCCCACCCATGGTCATTCAAATGGTTGCTGTGGGTGAAGAAACGGGAAAGCTGTCGGATATGCTTTTAAAAGTGTCTGAATTCTATGACGCGGAGGTCGATGCCGCAGTGGAACGACTGACATCTATTTTGGAACCGGTCATGATACTGCTATTGGGTCTTGTCGTGGCCGGTCTATTAATTGCCATGTATTTGCCTATGTTCGATATGATTGGAAATGTTCAGTAGCCAAGGAGATATCTGCCTATGAAGAATTTGAAAAAGCTGCTTCGGGACAATCGCGGGTTCACGCTTACAGAGCTCATGATTGTTATTGTCATTATCGGCATCCTCGCTTCCATAGGCATCCCCCGCTTTATGGCGGTCACCACCCGCGCCAAAGCCGTGGAATTCAAGCCCCTGCTGCAGCAGATATATTCCCTGGAAGAGAATTATTACTCTGAAAACGACACCTATACCCCTGACCTCGGCCTGCTCGGTTTTGACGACCCCAAGGCCAAGTATTTTACGTTTACTGTTACAGCAGATTCCAATTCATTCACAGCCACAGCGACCTGCAGCGGCGACCTCAAAGGCGAAAAAGGGGAGTCTTTACGCGGTCAAATGGTGTCTGTTGACCAGAACGAGGAGCATAGAGGTGACATGGCGCTACGGAGAATAGCGCGGTGGTAAGAATCCTCTCCGTCTCCCTTACCGAAGACGGCCCCTATATAATCGTTGAAAAGCGTGACAACGCCTTTTCCATCGTGAAGAAAGGGGCTCTCGCGCAGGAAAAAGAGCTGCCGTTCAAAGGCATTAACTATACGGTCTGCGAATTCAAGGGGGCCCGGTTTCTTTATGACGACCGCTTTTCAGGAATGGATGCGGCT
>JAZDKP010000008.1:0-12902 GCA_043802925.1 Fibrobacterota bacterium
TCTGCCGTTCCAGGAAGCGACCGATATCATTGAACAAAAAAAGTTGATGATACATAAAACCATTGTTAAAATCCATGATGTACTCGATAAAATTGTCGGCACCTCCGGCAAAATGGACGGTCTTTCCGAAGAACAGAGACAAAAAATAAAAGCCTTGCGAAAAAAAGCCCTGGTTCTCAGCTTTAAGGAAATAAAACTGTTCAGCGAACAAAACAATCTTGAGCAGAAATCACTCAGTACCGGAAAAGGTTTTCTTTCCGCTCTTATCACCATGCATCCGAATGTATTTGTTACCATCGGGAATGCAAAATTCATTTCCAGGCATGAATATGGCAAAACGACTCTCCAGTATGACGCAGGCACTCAAAAAATCATAACAAAATAGGAGCGGATAATGGCTGTAATGAACGTATTGATTGCGGATGATGATCCGGCGGTTGTCGATATTATCTCCGTGCATCTTAAAACCCAGGGTTACGGTACCCTGCGTGCCGGTAACGGCCTTGAAGCGTGGGAAATATATAATGATAAAAACCCTGATGTTGTCATAACCGATCTTAATATGCCTCAAATGCCCGGAGGGGAGCTCGTAAGCAAAATAAAACAAAAAAACCCCCGAACCATAACCATTGTCCTGACGGGAGAGGGGTCGATGGAATCCGCCATCAGCGTTATGCGGTCCGGATGTGACGATTATCTGCTTAAACCCATTCAAGACTTAAACCGGCTTTCTTTTGTAATAATGCATTCCATAGAACGGAGAAATTTGCTTACCCGATCCTTGTTGCAAAGCCGCGTGAGCTGGGCAAAGAGCGAATATATCAATCGTTTGTGTGACGAGTTAAGCAATCCGGCATATTGTCTTTTGTCAAAGACGGAAACACTGGTTAAGGTATTGGAAAAATCGGGCGCCAACGAGGCCCTATCATTGGCTAAAGAAATACAAAGCTTTACAGAAACACTGGTGGAAATTTCGGGGCGTCTTTGTGACGATACGGAGAGGTTAAAATTAGTCGAAAAACAAACCTGTTTAAAAAATTCTTAAAAATCATTACTAAGGGCTGGGCATGTCCGGATTGAAAGCATGGGATAGAAAATACAAAATCAAAAGAGATTAAGAATGAATGAAAAACCATTGATTTTAATTGTTGATGACCAACAACAAAACGTTGAACTTCTCGAAGCCCATCTTGTGCCGCAGGGCTTCGATATTATTAAGGCGGCAAACGGTGAAGAAGCGCTTGAGAAACTTAACGGCAGCAAGATCGATCTGATTCTGCTGGACGTACAGATGCCCGGCATGGATGGCTTTGAAGTAACCCGCAGAATCAGGAAAGACATGGCCTATCGGCTTCTTCCGATAATCCTGGTTACCGCATTGCGTGAAACCGAAGAGCGGGTAAAAGGAATTGAGGCGGGTTGTGATGACTTTATTTCAAAACCTTTCGATAAGATGGAACTTTTAGCCCGGGTCCGTTCCCTGCTAAAGGTCAAGGCCTACAACGATTTGATGACTCATTTCCGGAAAGAGCTGGAGTCCGAGGTAACCAAGCGGACCGGGGAATTGAAGCAGGCCGTTGAGAGGATAAAAGCCGCTTCGCTGGATACGATTTACCGGCTGTCCATGGCCTCGGAGTACAAGGACAAGGATACGGGCGCACATATCCAGCGAATGAGCCGTTATTCCGCTGCCATTGCCCGCCGCATGGGACTGGCTGAAAGCATGGTTGAAGCTATTCTTTATGCTGCGCCCATGCATGATTTGGGCAAGTTGGGCATCCCGGACCAGATACTGGTGAAACCGGACAAGCTTGCCCCGATAGAGTGGGAAATTATGAAGCAGCATACGGTCATAGGCGCCAAAATCCTCAATGGCTCGGACGCTGAATTCATCAGACTGGGGGAGACGTTAGCCCGATACCATCACGAGAAATGGGATGGCAGCGGCTATCCAAACAGCCTAAAAGGGATAGAGATACCCATTGCCTGCCGCATTGCGGCCATTGCAGACGTATTTGATGCCCTGACCTCCAAACGGCCCTATAAAGAGCCCTTCTCTGTGGAGAAGGCGCTGGCCATTATCATGGAAGGGAGGGGAAGCCACTTTGATCCGGATGTAGTGGATGCTTTCTTTGCCATCCAGGACGAGATACTCACTATCAAGAAGCTCTATGATGATGACGAGAATCAATCAGCTTTTGATATTCCTGAACTGAAAGCTCTGTTACAACAATATGATGGTGGATTCCGGGTCAAACCCGGAATGACAAAGAAACCGTAGCAAAACCCATAATGAACGACCCCGCAGCAAGCTGCGAGGTATCGACAATCGAATGCATCGGGCCTTTCGACTCCGCTCAAGGCCCGACAAACGCAGTACGAGCCCCGAGCGGAGCCGAGGGGCGAATCATCAAGTCACAGCATACTTCGACAGGCTCAGTACAAGCGCTGCGCGGAATTATGCCCGTAGTAATAAGCCAGGGGGATTAAAATATTTTCTCGCTACTCACTTCATAAAGATCAACTTCTTCATTGAGACGATGGATCCGGCGTTCAAACGGCAGAAGTATATACCACTCGATAAACTGAATGTTCCCTTTTTAGTATTGAACGGCACGGTATAGCTGCCGGCTTCCTGACGGCCGTTCACGAGCGTGGCGACTTCATGGCCCAGCGAATTGTAGACTTTGATGGAAACCCGGGCCGCCTTCTTGATACTGTAGTGAATTTTCGTGGACGGATTGAATGGATTTGGATAGTTCTGCAATAGCGCGAATTCCTGGGGCGCCAATCCAGTTTCAACAGCGGTCGCTACCGGCCGGGTGACGGTATTGGAGGCCAATGTAACCGCAGCAATGCTTGCCAACGCCCTGCCGTCCAATGTTGCACCGGTATTCAGCGAGATGGATTGATCCGCCATGATGGTTCCCTTGAAGACCGCGGTCGTTCCAAGAGTCGCGGATGTGCCGACCTGCCAGAAAATGTTGGCGGCCAGCGCGCCCCCTGCAAGAATGACATGGATACCGGTGCCCACATTGAGATCAGCGGCTATCTGGAAGATCCAGACATCCGTTGCGCTGCCCGTGAGAGTGACGTCAGACCCTGCTATTGAAAGTCCGCTCGTGAATTTATACAGACCGGGGACAAGGGTCAACCCGCCTATATTTCCGGAACCGGGATTCAAAAAAGGACCGGTCGGTACCGGTGTGCGTTCTGCGGCGTCGTTGTACGCAATGGTTAAGTCACCCTGGGCCGTAGTGAGCATGGAAGCAGCGGACACCGAACCTGCAGGGCCCGTGGCATCGACCGTGTATATGGTCCCGGTTACTTCGGTTAAACCAAACCCGGTAATATTACTGCCAGCGGCTGGACTCAAGCCGATGTTACCGGTGATCGTAGAAGCCGGAGCGTTTGAGACCAATGAACCGGCCAGAATAGCGAAATTGGCGGTCGAGCCAAGGGTTACGGGTACCAGCGGTATAGACACGGCAACAGCAGGCAGCATCAAAGCGACCATCAGAATGGCTCCAAAGAAGCACGACCACCGGCTTACGACAGTCGACTCTTTGCTGATTTTTCGTTTAGACTTTTTCGGCATCACATTCTCCTTATTGAAACTTAATTGTCTCCCACCGACTCACCGTAAAGACCGCAATTGTCATACCAAAAGAGGGGGTTGGCTAAAACAAGCCCAATAAAACCTAAAATACCAACAATGTAATCGTTTTAAGATTAACACAATGACAGGTTCTATTGGTTTTTACGAATAAGAGAAACAGGCGTCTCATTTTCACACTTTGACATTTTAAATACCCCATTTTTTAACGCACAGGGCCATGTCATTGGTTTACGCGGCCAACCCTATGCGGGCTCAAAAGTTGCTACTGCATAAGGTAAGAATCCATTCACATTAAACGGAGGTCTTATGACAAAGTATTCAGGCGCCATGCAACACAAAATCAACAGTTTGACCGGTTATGTGATAAAAGCGAGTGACGGGGACCTGGGAAAGCTGCACGAGTTTTACTTTGATGATGAAACCTGGACTATCCGTTATATGGTTGTGGAAACAGGTAACTGGCTCCTGGACCGCAAGGTGCTTGTTTCTTTGGTTGCCCTGGGTAAACCCGACGAAACGTCACGCACCGTTTCCGTAAACCTGACCTGCGATCAGGTACGCAACAGTCCTGATATCGATACCGAGAGACCCGTTTACCGTCAGCATGAGGTCGAGTTACATGAGCACTATCAATGGCCAATCTATTGGGAATCCGGTTTCGAAAGCGCTATGGGAGCTACGCCCCTCCCCTTTCTGCTGACCGGTGAACAGGAGAAGCCGGAGCCGACCGTGCGCGATCATAAGGACAATCCCCATTTACGCAGTACGCGAAAGATCACCGGTTACCATATCCACGCCATTGACGGTGAAATCGGCCACGTGGAGGATTTTATCGTTGACGATGAAAACTGGTCGATTCGTTTTCTGGTTGTGGATACCACCCACTGGCTGCCGGGAAGAAAAGTTCTCATATCGCCCCGATGGATTCAGCGCGTGAAATGGGATGACTCCAGTGTGCATTTGGACCTCTCGCGGGAAGCGGTACGACAGAGTCCGGAATTCGACCCGTCAAAACCGATATCCCGGAACTATAAGGACGATCTCCACACCCACTACGGTCGGACTCTGGGCATTACTGACTTCCGTTGAATCGAAAATGGATGCCTGAGGTTTTAATGCTCAAATGGCGCTGTCGGATTCTTGCTTGTGGCGTTTTACTGGCGCTTCTTATCCTCATTCTGCTCACTGCGGCGCAATACTATCTGCAGACCCCTTCCATGAAAGGATTAATCAAAGACGCGATCAGTAAATCAATCCATGGAAAACTGAGCTGGGAGGACTTGCGTATTTCCTTTCTCGGCCGTTCAATCGAAATACGCGAGGCAAAGCTTTTTGATCCTGATGGCAACCCGCTTGCCGGCATCAAGAAGCTATACGCCCGGATTTCTTTATCAGGTCTCATCAAACGGAACCTGGTTGTTTCCGAGCTTGACATTCAAGGGCCCTGGGTCAATCTTGAAACAGACACCCATGGCCGGGTCATACTGGCAAAGGTGTTTGCCGGCAATGCCGGTAAGCCCGGCCCCAAAACGAACGCCTCGTTTATTTCCGGCATTTTTCTTGATAAATTAATTCTATCGAACGGCCGGTTCGTCTTCAGGACCCATGACAATAATTATAAAATAGTCGCGCAAAACATTACCGTAAACGGATCGGGCGCTCTTAATACCCTGCAGGCAAACGCACAACTGATGATGGGCCCGGTAGACCTTTCGTTAGGCAATAAAACCATGCGTTTTGACAGCCTGGCCTTGAATGCTTCGGCGAATCCAGAGGCCATTGACATTGCCGTCTTGAGAATAGTCACTGCGAATTCACGAATCGGCCTTAACGGGCAAATAACCGGTTTACCGGAAAATCCCGGCGGCCAGATTGTGTTGGAAGGAAACATTGACTTAAAAGAACTCGGCGAATTCCAGGCTGATAAGACGGATCTTAACGGCATCACGACATTCAAGGCCGAGGTATCCGGAAACCTTTCAAACCCTGACGCAAATATCAGACTGGACTGCAAAAACCTGTCCATTAACAGCCGGGCGATTGGAAACCTGGCTCTTGTGTCCAGGCTTAACAACCTGACGTTGGAGATAGAACGGCTTATGCTGGTCGCGCCGGACTACCAGGCTGCGGTAAACGGCCGGATACGGGCGCGGGAAATGTTTCCCTCCGGCCTGGGCAAAGAACCTGTGAGCGTTGATCAGCTTTCCTACTCGCTGGGACTCAAAGGAAGTGTCCCGGACATCGGGGCCCTCCTTTCTTTGGAGAACGTAACGGGTTCCTGTGGTGCCTCGGTTACCTTATCAGGCAAAGGCGTTATTCCCGGCCGCGCCAGGGCGACTCTTTTGATGGAGGGTGAAGCACACCGGTTCGGCCCCAGGAAGGGGCGGGCGGTCAACGGCCGGATGCATGCGGAAGGCTTTCTGGATCACGGGAGGGTCCTTCTCCGCTCCTGTTCAGGTACTCTCGGTCAATCGATTTTAACAGCGCAAGGCCAAATGGAATATGCGACAAAAAGAACCCGCGGTTTTGTCTGTGTCGACTCCTTGAACCTTGCCTGGGTGCTGCCTTTTATGGGGCTGAAGACCGGATCGGGCATTGCAAAGGTTTCCGCGTCATTGACCGGCATGCTTCCCATGCCCAATGCCATATGCACGCTGACGGCCCGCGGCCTGTCAATAGATTCACATACGGTGGGCGACATCAACGCCGATATTTCCATGGACGCGTCGGGCCTGATATCCATGACGCGGTTTATGCTCGAAAACCGCAAGTCCAGACTCGAACTCAACGGTTCCGTTGCCCTGCGTGATCCGTTAACACGCCAATTCAGCAACGATCCCGTGATTTCACTGAATTGCGGCCCGAACACTCTTTTTCTTGAAGATTTTTCTGATAATATGCAAGGGGAAATCCACTTGTTGGCAAACGCAAACGGAAAGCTGTCCATGCCGGTTGGCACAATAACGCTCAAATCGTCCAGTCTTAACATCAACGCCAAACCCGTTCCACAGCTAAACCTTGTGGCGAACCTGGAGGGTCAACGACTCACACTGGCCCCTTTTGATATCGTGTTTGCCAAAGATCAGGCCATTCATACGGAAGGATGGATCAACCGGCAGGGGGATTATGATTTCAGCGCATCCTCCGGAAGAATATCCATTGGCAGTATCAAGGCTTTACCCGGCAGTGATTCTATCAGCGGGACATTGGGGCTCCGTCTCCTGGGATCCGGCTCCATAAAGAATCCGTCCCTGTCCGGAACCGTTCTCATTGACGGCTTTAGCATCAAGGGAAACAGGCTTGACACGACACTTCTTACGTTTTCGCTTGCGGACAAAGTGATTAAATTCAACTGCCAATCCAATTTCAGCGTACAGGGAACCTATCAGGTAAAGAAGAATGACTTCGACCTGGCCGCAACATTCAAGGAAACGGATCTGTCCGCTTATTTTGCTTTCGCCGGCCTTCACAGCCTCAAAAGTAAAATAAGCGGACAGGTTTCCGCTTCCGGAAACCTGGCCTTTCCACTGGACATTGAAGGTAAGATTGATTTTCCCGTCCTGGAGGTTACGTATGATTCGCTGCCGTTAATCACATCGCACGCTTTTAAGGCCACGCTGTCTCACCAGCGGCTGCAAATCCCCGACGTTTACCTTGCGCTGCTCGAACATGGCCGCTTGAAGTTAACAGGGAGCGCGGATATCAACGGCCCGCTCAATCTGCAGATTGACGGCGACATCCCGCTTAAGACCATCGGGGCCTTTGTGCAGGACCTGGGAGACCTTTCGGGACGCGCCGCAATCCATGGCCGGCTGACCGGCACGCAAAAGCAGCCGGTGGTCGCGGCGGATGCCGATATTTCCGGATTTTCGATGCAGCTCCCCGGGACACAGCAGGAACTCCGGAATGTGAACGGGCGGATTCTTCTATCCGGAAACGCCATCACCGTGGAAAACATAAACGGCAACCTTGATGACGGCTCCTTCTCCATCAAAGGCGATATATTACTTGACCACTCAACGCCGAAACGGATTTCCGCCACGTTTTCCGGAAGAAACCTTCCCATCCAGGTGCCCGATGTTTTTGACTTATTGCTAAACGCCGATCTGATGGCTGATACCGGCCCTGATTCCGGCAAAGTAAGCGGCAACATCTCCATTCTCGAGGGCCTTTATTTTAAGGACGTGCCCTTAAATCCGCTTCCCGGCTTATGGACCCATCAGCGCGCCAAACCAGCGGCTGATAAAATATCCGGCACCCCGTTTTTTAAGAATTTAAAGCTGGATGTTGCGCTCAAACCGCAAGGCAGCCTCCTCATCAACAACAATCTTGCCAACATGTCAATACGGCCTGACATGCAATTATCCGGCACCTCCGGTAATCCGATCCTGACCGGAAGGATGGATGTCCTTTCCGGGACCATTCAATATCAAGATCGTATCTTTACCATAACCCGGGGCACGTTGACTTTCAAAAACCCCTATCAAACAGTCCTGGACGCTGAAATCGAAGCGAATATCACAATCCGGGACTGGGAAATCCTGCTCACGATATCGGGCGAGCCTGACAGTCTTAAGATCACCCTCAAAACATCGCCCTCGAGTCCCACGCTGCCCGAAGGGGATGCGGACATACTCGCATTGCTTATTTTTGAAAAAACAATGGCGGAGCTTAGGGACAAACAGGCCGCGAGCACGACTTCTTCCGAACAATTTTTAATGGGTCTTTTGGAAAGCAGCGCCGGAAAGGAAATCAAAGGCAGGATTGGCCTGGATGTTTTTGCGGTGGGCCCCGGGACCGGACCGGGCAGCACCACGGTTATGGTCGGTAAAACATTCTCACGCCGTTTGGCCAGCACCTATGCGGTTGAGTCTGAAGCCGGTAACTTTGTTCAGCGCGCAGCAATCGAGTACCGCCTGAGCGAATCGTTGCAGTTAAAACTCATACAGGAAATTCCTGGAAATTACGGGGGCGAAATCCAAATGCAATTCGAGTTCCGTTAAATGTCTTCTATTTCATTTTTGGCCATGGCCATCACGCTCCTGGTATTTTTTGCGATAACAAACGCGCAGGTGCCGGATTCCATCATGACTTCCGGTAAATACTCGCCTGTCTTTAGGGTGACCCCGTGCCTGTTGATCCGGAATATCAAGACACACGGCGCCTATCCGCTGTTCGAATCCGATATTTTAAACGCCCTTTCCATCCGGCCGGGGCATGCGTTTGAAAAAGACTCCATGCCCGGGCAGGAAAGGCTCCTGGCGGATCTTTACCAGAGGGAAGGATACACCGCTTCCAAAATCGCGATAACAGCATCTCCAAACCCCTCCGGCGGTTACTGCGACCTTGAAATAAACATTACCGGCAAAGAGTTCCGCAGACTGGCGGCATTCCGCTTTACCGGCAACAATGTATTCTCAAAATTCCGGCTCAAATTGCTGATGAAGGCATGGAGGACATCGCTCGTCCCTGGCCCTTCCGGGCGCTTCCTGGAAAAAGATCTAAAAGAGGATATTCACGACCTGATTACGTCTTACCGTAATCGCGGAAACGGTAAAGGGTTCGCGGACTGCGCAATAGAATACGAACTCCGGCGCGACACGCACGGTCGTCAGGATACGGCCGTCATAAGAATTAACGAAGGAAAACTCCATGTATTCAGTTTCGAAGGAAACAACACAGTCAGCAATAAGACGTTGCGTAAAGAACTCCTCCTGTTCCAGGACGGCAACCGCGGGGAATTTGGGCTCCGAAGGACGCTGGCGCGGATAAAGCAGCTTTACAATGACAAAGGTTTTTTAGACGCGAAGTTTCATCTTACGGATACGACCGCCACGGCCGTCAACGAAAACCCGGTCCGGCTTCTCACGCTCCATATTGAAGAAGGCGCCCGCACCAAAGTCATGGATGTACGGATCATCGGAAACAACGGAATCAGCGAATATAGAATACGTAAATACATTTTGACGAATGATGGAAATTTCTCCGAAAAGATATTGGAACAGGATTTGGATGCCGTGGAATCTTATTATTGGACGCAAGGGTATCTTAACGTGCCAATAAAACCGGATCTGGCCTGGAAAAACGGAAAAAAAGAAGTCATTGTAACCCTGCGCATAACGGAGCGTGCGTTGACCCTTGTTTCATCGGTCAACGTAACCGGGCTGACCCGCATACCTTTGACCGAAGCCTATGAAGCGATTAAGACAAAATCCGGGCAACCTTTCCGGCCCATGCTGTTGCACGGTGACGCAAATGCGCTCTTCGCGCTTATCTCTGAAACCGGCCATCCCTATGCAACGGTAAACACGGAAACACGCTTTACACCCGATTCTTCGGCCGTGGACATCACCTTTAAGGTTAACGAAGGCCTGTTTGTGACGGCCGGAAATATTTATTACCGCGGTAATTTCCTTACGCGTAACAGGGTCTTGAATCGGGCCATCGGCATAAAACCGGGCGACAAGCTATCTTTAGCCAAGGCCATTCAAGGCGAACAAAGTATCCGCAGCCTGGGCCTTTTCAATTCCGTGAACTTCAAACTGATGGGGTTTGACGAAAAGCGCGAAACGGTCCCTATCCTGGTGGAATTGGACGAACAAAAACGTTTCTTGATAGAAACGGCCGCAGGCTATGTCACCGGAGAAGGCTTTACCGGGAGGCTCAAGACAGGCGATCGCAACCTTTTCGGTTTGAACAAACAATTATTCCTAAAGGCTTCACTGGGTCAAACCGGCTACCGCGGCGATCTGGATCTCATTGAGCCCAGGCTTTTTGCTTCCAGGACATACCTGGACCTAAACGTATTCAACGAACATCATCAGGAGCTGAACCTGCCTTTTGGTTTCAATGCTGCGGGAACCAGCCTTGCATTCAAGCGTTCTCTTTCGCGCAAACTCCTCGCCCATCTCCAATTCCTGCTTGAACAAAGGAATCTGTTCGGGACCGTATCCGACAGCGCACAGCGGGCGGGGTTCTTGCCGCGAAAACGCCTGGCAATGACCCCTTCCTTGAGCCATGACTCAAGGGATTCCTTCATCCGTCCGCGAAAAGGGGAACAAACCTTTATTATTGTTGAAGCGTCTAAAGGACTCGGAACGACATTGGATAATTTTTCGAAATTCAAAGCCAAAACATCATTTTATTTCACACCCATCGGGCGCCTTACCATTGCATTACTGGCCCAAGCCGGATATGTTCGTCCGTATCAGAACACCGTGAGCGTACCTCCGGACCAGCTTTTTTTTCTTGGGGGAACACAAGACGTGCGCGGATTTGATCAGAACCTTTTGCGGCCTGATTCTTTAGGAAGCAGAACCGTACTCTCCGCGAGCGTTGAAACCCGGATAGATGCCGGAAGATATTTCGAGATTTGTCCTTTTTGGGACATGGGTCGCGCACAGGACTCCTTCAGGGTAAAAGTCGGCAACGAGTTCAGGATGTCCCTCGGATTGGGTATTCGATATTTTACACCGGTCGGCCCGGTCGGCCTTTTTTACGGCAGGAAATTAAAATATAACCCCAATGTGGAATCATCCGGGAAACTCCATTTTTCATTGGGTTATTCAATGTGATCGAATGGTTCGGTCTTCCTTAAAACCTGTATCCTAAAGCGGCCTGGTACCAGACATTTTTGTAACGGGGATTTGTAGATGTCCCGTCTCCGTTATTATTCAGAATGTCCCACCCGACTCTTGGGCCCAATACAACATGGGTCAGGTTAATATCGACCCCTCCTAAAAAACAGAAAATATTTGTCCGGATATTATCATTCTTAAACTCTTGCGCCTGTTCAACGCTCAAGGTTGCACTCGTAAACACATCTTTTTGTTTCATCAGGAAAGAATACTGGGGACCCACCAGCAGGGTCAGGAATGCAATGGGTTTCAATGAAAACAAAATGGGCACATCAATATAATCCGTGGTGCGGGTAAATTCGTAGGTGTTGCCAAGGATTGGGATGGTGCCTTTTGCCTGGAATCCTTTCTGTGAAAACAGTATTTCAGGCTGAATGCCCAGATATTTCCCGATAGGGATCGCCATAAAAACACCTGCCGCCAAACCAAATTTTGGATCTGCATTAAAGGCCTCGCCTTTTGTGTCGTATACGTTTGAATAATTGACGCCCGCTTTGAGGCCAAAATGGGGCGTGTCACGGGAATCCGTTCCATGGGCCTGTGCGCTACCACCCATCACAGCCACCGCGGCCATAATGAGAGCTGTTGAATAAAGTCTTTTCATGTCATGTCTCCTTTTTTTTGTGTAGATAATTTCATTTTTGATAATAGGGCGTGGCACGTTGGGGCTATTTGACCGATTTCGCATCCACGGTAAGAAACAATGCAATAAGCATGCCGGACTTTCAATTGTCAAATTACATTAACCAGCGTTTTTTCATTAATAGATATGAGAAGAAAAATGTTGTCAGGCCGACTAAAAGCAAACATATCCATTGCGGAGATAGATTTGATATTCTGCCTTCCTCTAAGATGATTGATTTAACTGGTTCGTAAAACTGGTAGGAAGGTAAAAAAGGAGCAACGGCAGTTAATTTTTGTGAAAAATCCGATAATGCCGAAGGAAGCAAATGAGGGAGATAGAAAATAACACCTAACGTTCTTGCGCTAGCCTGATTGCGGCATAAAAAACCCAAAAAGATTCCGTAAGAGCTAAAGCAAAAACCGCCGACCCCAATAATGGCAACATAACTCAAGACATTTCCAGGATCGAATTTACCCAGCAGATGAAGGAATAGGACTGCAATGAATATTAAAATCATGCCCAAAAATAATTTGGCGACAAGCCACTCTATTTCGCGCATTGGTGTTTGCAAAAGAGCAAGAAGTAATTTTTTTTCTTTTTCTTCGGCAACTTGCGAAGGCATTATAATGAAGCTGACCAGTAAAACTAACATGAGAATCCAGGTAGGCAAAGTTTGTTGTTGAATCCCACCTTCCTGAAGAGGCTTAATATCAGAAATCCAGTTTATGCTCTTTCCTTCTACCGCTTTTTGTAATGCTGAAAAGCTCTCCACTATTGCAAGGGTTAGTAAGGACTCTTTTTTTAAAACGACAAGAACTAAACTGTTTTGTTCTTTTTCAGATATTAATAACAGGCCGTCTATTTTTTTTTCTTTTAACCGTCTTTTGCCTTCCTCTTCATTAGAAACACGAGAAACTGTAAATACTCTATCGGCTGATTTAATGGCTTGCAGAATAGCAGGAGCATACATTTGTTTTTGAATAAGTCCGATATTAATTATTTTTAAGTCCGCATCTGCCCT
>JAZDKP010000009.1:0-13658 GCA_043802925.1 Fibrobacterota bacterium
GTGCTGGAATGATTTTCTATGGCCCTACCTAGTCCTGCTCAAAGAGAGCCGCTTTACCATTACCGTGGGTGTTTCCATGTTCCAGCAGGAGAATTCCACGCTCATGGGCAACACCCTGGCCGTGGCGCTCCTCGCCATCGCGCCCGTGGTGGCGCTTTATTTTTTCCTTCAGCGCTTCATTATTTCTGGAATCACCATGGGGGCGACCAAGCATTAATCGAATAGTGCCATAAAATTTATGGCAACGTGGCGTCAAAGGTGGACTTGTACTGCAGGGGCGTCAACCCGAACCGCTTCCTGAAGAGCCTGCACAGGTAATTGGCGTCGCAAAGGCCCGTCTTCGCGGCAATCTCCTTGAGAGACATGTCTGTCCCGCGCAGCAGGGTTTGCGCCTCCTTCAGCCTTAAGCCCGTGAAATAGATCCCCGGGCTGCCCCCTGTTTCCTTGATGAAAAGCCGCGTGAAGTGCTCGCGCGAACAGCCGGACATAAGGCTCAAGACCGACACGTCCAGCGGCTCGGACAGGTGGCGCTTGAAATGGCTGATGGCCCATTTGATTTTGTCCTGTCCCTCCCCTGCCTTGCGGGCGCGTAAATCAGCCTGAAGCTCTACTAAAAAGCGGTAACAGGCGGGTGAAGTGGCTTCCAGGTTTTCCCAGGTCTTGTTCTTCGCCTGCTCCATAAGCTGGTAAAGAAACTTGATGGACCGGCTCTCCCTGCCCAGTTCCACCACTGGGCCGAACTCGTCCATGATTTCCAGGAAAAGGGGTTTGCCCGCGGCGCCGCTCATGCCCAGCCATACGAATTCCCAATGATCCGTTTTTCCGTCAAAATAATAGCGCAGGGGCCGCTTGATCCATGCGAGAAAGGCCTTTCCGGGCACCACCTTGAATGTTTTACCCTGGGTTTCAAGAATGCCGTAGCCGGAAAGGGTGTATTGGATGAAGTAATAGTCGTATTCAATCCAGAGCTTCTTGTTGTCCCACCAGTAATCCGTTGTTTCTACACGCTGGTGGCCCATTGCCATGGGTCTGACCGCCGTGGTCCGGAGGGTATACCTTTGCGGAAAACGGTAAATTTTATTCATAGTCACAATTATCCTATCATACATCACAAAAACACTATTTTCAGGATAATATAATTTATTTATACTTAGTTATCGAGATTACATTTATCCCATAACAACGCGGGAGCCGCTATGAGGAATATCATCCTTTCATCCGCATTCCTTATGTTCATCACCCTTTCCCAGGCAGCGAGTCCGGACGCGCCCATCCGTTTGCGCGTGATTGACTCCTACGAACAGCTGGGGATAGACCGGAGCGCGCCCAGGTTCGGGTGGATGACAACGGACGCTGACCGGGGGGAGTCCCAGAGCGCCTATCAACTCATTGTGGCCTCAAGCCAGTCCAATATTAACGCCAATACCGGGGACATGTGGTCCAGCGGATGGGTGAATTCTTCAGCGCCGACAAACATCACCTACCACGGTACCGCTCTTTCAAGCTGCGCGCAATACTGGTACAAGGTCCAGACAAAGGACAAGGACGGGAACACGTCGGCCTGGAGCGCAGCCGCTTCCTTTTCAACGGGTTTTTTAAGTCCATCAGACTGGGACGCGGGAACCGCGTGGATTCAATCCGATTTTCCGGATTCAGAGGTCGCGAAATGCCCCCTATTCCGCCGGGAATTCACGGTCAGCAAGACCGTGCGCCGCGCCACCATTACTATCTGCGGCCTGGGCCATTATGAACTTTACATCAACGGATCACGAATCGGCGACCATGTGCTGGATCCGCTCTGGTCTGAATACACAAAAACCTGCTATTACGCTACCTACGATGTCACGGCCAATCTCAGTACAAGCGATAACGCCATCGGCGTGATTCTTGGAAACGGCTTTTATAACAGTTTCAGCAATCCCCGTCACGTCTACGCGCAGACGAACTACGGCCCCAAGAAACTCATCGCCGAGTTGCGCATCGAATACACGGACAATTCCACGGCTAAAATTATAACCGACGCTTCCTGGAAATTCGCGAAAAGCCCCATCACATTTTCCAGTATTTACGGGGGCGAGGACTATGATGCGCGCCTGGAACAGTCCGGATGGGCCGACGCGGGCTTCAATGACGCCTCGTGGAAAAGCGCGATTGAATGCAGCGGCCCGGGCGGTGCGCTTGTCTCCCAGTTCGCGCCGCCTGTGAAGGTGCGCCATGTCCTGAGTGCCGTGTCTTCAAGCGGCAATAACTACACCTTTTCAACCAACTGCGCCGCACAGCCTGAAATCACCGTGAACGGAACAGCGGGCTCCGTTGTTAAAATAGGGCCCACCATCATCGGAGGCGAGTGCTATTACACCCTGAAAGGCGGCGGTCCCGAGACCTGGCACCCGGCCTTTTACTACGACTTCGTGACCTCTCCGTTGACGGTCCAGGTTATCAGCGGCAGCGCAACCATTCAGGACGTCAAGCTCCGCTATGTGTATAGCGCCGCGGATTCGGTGGGAAGTTTTTCCTGCTCCGATGTCTGGATTAACAAGATACACCAAATCATACTGGAAGCTATCCGGAGCAACCTGCAAGCAGTGCATACCGATTGTCCGCATCGGGAAAAGCTGGGTTGGCTGGAAACTTCAGGGTTGATGGGGCCCTCCATCATGTACAATTTCGACGTGTCAACGCTTTGGAGCAAAATCGCCAAAGACTGCAGGGATGGCCAGGCTGTCGGGGGCGCTGTTCCCGCCACGGTGCCCAATTATCTGCACATGGACGGGGACAATGCCTGGTCCAGCTCCATTATCATCTGTCCCTGGCTGGTCTACCGGTATTCCGGTGCCACCCGGGCCATTGAAGACGGTTATACGGCCATGAAGGCCTATGACAACACCCTGGGAGACGGAATCATCGGTTATCATTGGGGCGACTGGGGCAACCCCAGCCCCTATGGCAGAGAAAGCCAAGGTCCCGAGACCGGGATTTCATTTTATGACTCAAAAATACTGGCCCAGGCAGCCGAGCTTCTTGGAAATACCGCGGATCAGGCTTTTTTTTCAAACCAAACGGCCAGAATCGCGGAACATTACAACAATGTCTTTCTCAACAATTCAGGCTATTACGGACGAGGGCCTTCGCCCACGGCCAACTCCCACCAAGCCCTGCAGGCCGTTGCGTTGGATTTTGACATGGTACCGCCGGGGAAAGAGGCCTCGGTCTTAAACCAGCTCCTCTGGCTCATCACGGCCCGGGACAACGGCCACTTGGGTTGCGGTGAGGTCAGCCTGCCTTCGCTTTGGCGGGCCCTGGACAAATACGAGCATAATGAACTCGCCTATGCCATGATTATGCAGCCCCTGTCTCCCAGCTACTATGCTTTTGTCAAAGACCCGAATATACGGACCTTGCCGGAATTTTTCAAAGACGGGGCCGAGCCCGGCAGCTGTCATGACATGTTGGGCCATGTGGAGGAGTGGTTTTACAGCGCCCTGGCAGGCATTTCTCCTGCTAAACCGGGATACGAGGAAATCCGGATAGCACCCCACGCCGTGGGAGGAATGACCGCATGCAGCGCCAGCGTCATGACCGTGCGGGGGCTTGTTTCCTCGCGCTGGGTAAAAAGCCCGGGCGAATTTGATTTGAACGTTGCCATCCCGGTAAACAGCTTTGCCACGGTCTGCCTTCCAAAATGGAGCAACATGACCCTCCGTGAGAGCGGCACAGCCATTTGGCAATCGAACGCGCCGGCCGGAAGCGTGGCCGGACTCGCTTTCAAGGACAGCACAGGCGCGCATGTGTCATGGACCGCAGGTTCCGGCAATTACACCTTTGTCCTGACAGGCACGGAACCCGCTGTCACCCCGCTTGCACCGACGCCGCCTGACACGGTTCCCTTTGAGCCGCTTATCCAGTACCAGAATTACACCAATGTGGCCCTGGCTGTCAACGGCGCCACCGTTGCCGCCTCATCACAGATACTCGGCAACTATCCGGCAAACGGCGTTATCAACGGCAACAGAACCTCCTCCGACTGGGGCCAGGGCGGCGGCTGGAACGATAACACATATAACAACTGGCCTGACTGGGTACAAATCACTTTTAACAACACCTATACCCTGTCGGAAATAGATGTGTTCAGTTACGGATCTTCCTCGCCACCCACATTGGCGACGCTTGGGGGCGAATTGTCCGCCTTTGACGTGCAATATTGGGATGGTTCAAACTGGATTACAGTGCCGGATGGAAGCGTTTCCGGGAACTTCAACGCCTGGAAAAGATTCCCGCTTCCACCGGGCATCACGACCGACAGAATAAGGGTGGTGGTGAACTACGGGTTTAATGGCGACTATGTCAGGATGATGGAAGTCGAGGCGTGGGCCGCGGGGCAGACGGGAAACCAGAAACAAAGCCTTGCCGTGGCCGCGCCAAAATGCTTTGAGCTGACAGGTATTTTTCCCAATCCCTTCTCCGGAGCGGCCCGGATTCAGTTCGGCGTTCCTGCCCAGCAGAAGCGGGAAATGTCCCTTCGGATATACGACATTGAAGGACGGCTTGTACAGACCCTTGTCAAGGGAAGCCTGAGACCGGGTTATCACTCCGCCGCGCTCAACAGCCGGGGGTTGGTCAACGGCGTTTATTTCTGCCGCATGCGGGCGCCGGGGTTTGAAAAAAGCATCAAGCTGCTGCTGTGCAAATAAAACGGAGGCTCTGATGATAAAGGCATTTCCAGTTATCGTATTCATCTTTCTAACATTCCCCGATGTTTTCTGCGACACTCTGTTTGGCGGTGAACGGCTTTACATCAAAATCGGAACGGACAGCGGCTTTGTGATCCAACCTCCCGTCCCTGCCGAAGACGGCAGCAAACCCTGCGTCTGGTTTGCGCCGACCTTTATCGGCACCGGCAACGACTATCCGGCCAGCTGTAATGCATGGTATTTGTCACGCCTCATCCAGCAGGGTTTTTGGGTCTGCGGAGTGGATGTGGGGGAATCTTACGGCAGCCCCAGGGGCCGGAAGCTATTCAACGACATGTACGATTCCCTCATGGCGCGATACCAGTTGGACCCGAAAATGGTGCTCATGGCGCAGAGCCGGGGCGGCCTCATGCTATACAACTGGGCGGCTGACAGCGGAAACAGCGAAAAGGTCTCACGCATTGCCGGCATTTATCCTGTGGGAGACCTCCGCAGTTACCCCGGACTTGGCACGGCGGCACCTGCCTATGGCATGGCAACGCAACAGCTCTCTGACAGCTTGTCAAGCCATAATCCGATTGACCGGTTAAAACCCTTGTTTGATGCGGGCGTCAAAATACTCCATATCCATGGCGATGTTGACGGCCTGGTACCTCTTGCGCAGAACAGCCAGGTCATTTACGACCGCTATACCGCAATGGGCGGTGACATGAGGCTCATTGTGGTGCCGGGGTACGGGCACACCGAGGCCGCGGTCTTCTTTCAAGATCCGCGTGTACTGGACTTTATGCTCGGGAAACCGGACACAACAACGCCCCCGGATACGACGCCGGTGGATTCCCTTCTGGATTATGCGAGTTATACGAATGTCGCATTGGCGTCCCATGGTGCAACGGCTTCCGCTTCCTCGCAGTATAGTCTCTCTTTTCCGGCAGCCGGGGTGATAAACGGAAACCGCACATCCTCGGATTGGGGCATGGGAGGGGGTTGGAACGACGCGACCCTTTCCGTTTGGCCCGATTGGATCGAAATCGATTTTGGCTCACCTTCTGATATCCGGGAAATAGACGTATTTAGTTATGGCGGCGGCTCCGTGGAGCCTACGTTGACGGCTTTAGGCGGGGAATTGTCCGCATTTGATGTGCAATATTGGAATGACACCATTTGGACGGCGGTCCCGAACGGAAACGTTTCAGGAAGCGCTTTTTTATGGAACCGGATTTCCCTTCCGTCGGGCATCACCACAAGCAAAATCAAAGTCATCGTCAATCAAGGGAGCCAAGGGGATTATACGCGAATGATGGAAGTGGAAGCATGGTCGCCCGCCACCACCAAAGCACAGCAGTCCATGCTTAACGTGCCTGTTCCCGGGTGCTTTGAACTGACCCGTGTTGTTCCCAACCCCTTTTCCGGAGCGGCCCGGATTCAGTTCGGCGTTCCTACCGGGCAGAAGCGGGAAATGTCCCTTCAGATATACGACATTGAAGGACGTCTTGTGCAGACCCTTGTCAAAGGAAGCCTGCAACCGGGCCATCATGCAGCCATGCTCAACGGCCGGGGGCGGGTCAACGGTGTCTATTTCTGCCGCATGCGGGCGCCGGGGTTTGAAAAAAGCATCAAGCTGCTGCTGTGCAAATAAGATCGATTTTGAATTTGGAAAGGGGTTAAGAATATGACAAAAGAAAGGTTGTTACCCGATAAGAAAATAGGCAATAAAACGGAGGGGAATTTGAAAAAAGCATCAAACTGCTGCTGTGCAAATAAAACCAGGAGTTTTATGCGTCATTTTATCATAATGCTATCCGTTTTAACTTCGGCTGTTGTCATCCAGGCGGCCTCTCCGGACGCTCCAACGAACTTGCATGTGATTGACAGTTACGAGCAGCTGGGAATTGACACGGACGCTCCGAGATTCGGGTGGAAAATCAATGACACGGATCGTGGCGAGGTTCAAACCGCGTATCAGATCATCGTGGCATCAAGCCAGTCCAATATCAACGCCAACTCGGGTGACAAATGGTCCAGTGGCTGGGTCAGTTCTTCAAAACAATTCGGCGTGAAATATGCCGGTTCATCTCTTGCCTCCAATAAACGGTACTGGTATAAGGTACAGGTCAAAGACAAGGACGGGAACAGCTCGGCCTGGAGCGCGGCCGCTTCCTTTTCAACGGGTTTTTTAAGTCCGTCAGAATGGGACGCGGGAACCGCGTGGATTCAATCCGATTTTCCGGATTCAGAGGTCGCGAAATGCCCCATGTTCCGCCGGGAATTCACTGTCAGCAAGACCATACGCCGGGCCACCATGTATATCTGCGGCCTGGGCCATTATGAACTTTCCATTAACGGATCAAGAATCGGCGATCATGTGCTGGATCCGCTCTGGTCCGAATACACCAAGACCTGTTACTATGCCACTTATGACGTCACCGGAAACCTCATGAGCGGCAATAATGGAATAGGCGTCATGCTCGGCAGCGGTTTTTACAATAGTTTCGCCAATCCCCGTTGGAATTATTCGAACACGAACTACGGCCCGAAAAAATTGATTACCGAACTGCATATTGAATATACGGACAACACGGTCGAAAAGATAGTCAGCAATTCCTCCTGGAAATTCACTGAAAGCCCGATTACCTTTTCCAGCATTTACGGCAGCGAGGACTATGACGCGCGGAAAGAGCAGCCGGGCTGGGACAGCGCGGGTTTTAACGACGCGTCCTGGAAAAGCGCGATTGAATGCAGCGGATCGGGCGGCGCGTTGGTTTCGCAATTTGCGCCGCCGATTAAAGTGCGTGGGATATTGAATCCCATCTCCGTTAATGGGAACCAATATAGCTTCGAATCAAATATTGCGGCCCAGGTGGAAATTACCGTGACCGGAACAGCGGGATCGCAGGTCAAAATCGGTCCCACCGGGTATGGCGGATACTGCGTTTATACTCTGAAGGGTTCCGGCACCGAGATGTGGCATCCACGTTTTACCTACGATTTCGTGCTTTCGCCGCTGACGGTCCAGACCATCAGCGGAAGCGCGACGGTCCAGGATGTTAAACTCCGCTACGTATACAATAGCTCTGATTCCGTGGGAAGTTTTGCATGCTCAAATGACTGGATAAACAAGATTCACAAGATTACGCTGGAAGCCATCAAGTGCAATATGCAGGGCACCAAAACAGATTGTCCGCACCGGGAAAAACTGGGGTGGACGTCAACCATTCACCTGATGGGACCGTCCATCATGTATAATTTTGACGTGCAGAATTATTACGCCAAGCTCACACGCGACTGCAAAGATGCGCAGCAAGCAAACGGCGACGTGCCGGCAGTCGTGCCGTACTATAATCCTGTGGGCTCGGATCCTGTTTGGGGCAGCGCCATGGTGGTCAATCCCTGGCTGATATACCAGAACTACGGTGATGAGAAACCGCTTGCCGACAACTATAACGCGATGAAAGCGTTTGAGAATCAATTCGGCGATAGAATGATCAGCGGTCATTGGGGAGACTGGGGCAACCCTTATGGTCGAGGGGACAGTCGAGGGACAACAACAATCATCACATATTATAATTCAAATATTCTTGCGCAAACTGCGGACCTGCTTGGAAATTCAAGCGATAAAACTTATTATACCAATCAAACGACCAGCCTGATGAACCATTACAATATGACGTTCTTCAACAATGCCGATTATTATTCATGGGGGCCCTCTGTCACGAACAACGCTTCCCAATCCATGCAGGCCATGGCTTTGGATTTCGGCATTGTGCCGGCCGGGAAGGACTCCAACGTGGAGAATTTTCTGCTATGGCTCATCTTGAACCGGGACAACGGCCATCTGGCTTGCGGTGAAACCGCGTTGCCTTCGCTGTGGCGCGCTTTGAATAAATACGAACGCAACGATCTCGCTTTTTCCATGATCATGCAGCCCACGGCTCCCAGCTACAAAGCGTTTGTCAATGATCCCTCCATTAAAACCTTACCGGAATTTTTCAATGACATCAATCCCAACGGTTGTCATGATATGTTGGGTCATGTGGAGGAATGGTTTTACAGCGCCCTGGCGGGCATTTCACCCGAAAAGCCGGGATACGAAGAGCTTTGCGTTAAACCGCATGCGGTAGGAGATTTAACCTCCTGCAGCGCGAGCGTGCAGACTATCCGCGGAAAAGTCGCCTCAAGCTGGACAAAAAGTCCGGGCGAATTCGACCTCAACATCACCATTCCGGTGAACAGCGCCGCAACGGCCTGCCTGCCAAAATACGGCAATGCGGTCATCAAGGAGGGCGGCACCATCATATGGCAAGGCAATGCGCCGGCGGGAAGCACCGCCGGCCTAAGCTTTAAAAACAGCGACAGCAACTATGTTTCCTGGACGATCGGTTCCGGCGTCTACAACTTTACCGTTACCGGGATGGAACCGCTAATAACAATACCCGTTCCAACGGCGCCGGACACTGCTTCTCTTCCCCCTCTTCTAAATTATAATGAGTATACCAATGTCGCGCTTTCATCCAACGGCGCGACTGCTTCTGCGTCATCCGAATATTCCTCCTCTTATTCGACGAACGGCGCGATAAACGGCAACAGGACATCATCCGACTGGGGCCAGGGCGGCGGCTGGAGCGACAACACTTATAATAATTGGCCCGACTGGATACAAATCACTTTCAACAATACCTATAGCCTGTCGGAAATTGATGTGTTCAGTTACAGCGAATCCTCCTCGCAACCCACACTGGAAATGCTCGGGGGTGAATTGTCCGCCTTTGACGTTCAGTACTGGGATGGTTCAAACTGGATCACGGTGCCGGATGGAAGCGTCTCCGGAAACTTCAACGTCTGGAAAAGATTCCCGCTTGCTTCAGCCATCACGACCGACAAAATAAGGGTGATGGTGAACTACGGGCTGAATGGCGACTATGTCAGGATGATGGAAGTGGAGGCGTGGGCCGCGGGGCAGACGGGAAACCAAAAACAAAGCCTTGCCGTGGCCGCGCCAAAATGCTTTGAGCTGACAGGCATTTTTCCCAATCCCTTCTCCGGAGCGGCCCGGATTCAGTTCGGCGTACCTGCCGGGCAGAAGCGGGAAATGTCTCTCATGCTATACGACATTGAAGGACGGCTTGTTCAAACCCTTGTCAAGGGCAATCTGAAACCCGGTTACCACACAGCCGCGTTTAATGGCCGTGGGCTGGTGAACGGCGTCTATTTCTGCCGCATGCGGGCGCCAGGGTTTGAAAAAAGCATCAAACTGCTGCTGTGCAAATAAGATTTAAGCAAGAAAGGGTGGTTAAATATTTAAGGTACAAGGCGGCACAGGCGAAAACAATCTTAAGGAGGAACGGGTGGCAAAAATAACCTTCATCGGCGCAGGCAGCCTCGGGTTCACGCGCGGGCTTGTCAGGGACATCCTGACCTTCCCCCTGCTTCAGAATTCAACCATCGCCCTGATGGACATCAATCCGGAACGATTGGAGTTTGCCCGGAAGGCCTGCCAGATGCTCGTGGACCGTAACAAGGTCAATGCAAAAATCGAGGCCACGCTGGACCGGAAAGCCGCGCTCAAAGGCGCGGACGTGGTGATGTGCACCATCCTGAACGGAGGCGTCAACATCTGGCGGCACGACATTGAAATCCCGAAAAAATACGGGGTCAACATCAATGTGGGCGACACGCGCGGCCCGGCCGGCATTTTCCGCGCGCTGCGCACCATCCCGGTCATGGTCGACATCTGCCGCGATATGGAAAAACTCTGCCCCAACGCAATTCTTCTCAACTATACCAATCCCATGGCCATGCTCTGCCGCGCCATGCAGCGTACAAGCTCCGTCAAGGTCACAGGCCTTTGCCACAGTGTCCAGGGCACGGCCAAAATGCTTGCGAAGTGGATTGGCGCGGAGTACGAAGATATTGATTACGTCTGCGCAGGGATAAACCACCAGGCCCATTATTTGAGTTTCCTGTGGAAGGGCAAAGATGCCTATCCCCTCATCCGCAAGGCCGTGGCCAACAGCAAAAAGATTTACAATGAAGAACAGGTGCGCAACGAGATGTTCTTGAACCTGAACTATTACGCGACCGAGTCGAGCGGCCACAATTCCGAATACAATGGGTGGTTCCGCAAGCGGCCCGACCTCATCAAAAAGTACTGCACCCGCGGAACCGGCTGGAACCCCGGCCATTATGCCTATATCCTCGGCGAATATTTGCGCGCTGACAAGACCTGGAAGAAAGAAACACAGGCGTGGTTCAAGAAAGGGGCGCCCATCAGCCTTGAACGGGGCCACGAATATGCCGCCTCCATTGCCAACGCCTACCTGGGCGGTGAGCCGTTCACCTTCAACGGCAATGTGCCCAACACCGGCGCCATCTCCAACCTGCCCACGGGCGTGTGCGTCGAGGTCCCGGTGCTGGTTTCCCGCAATCGGCTGCAGACACTGCACGTGGGTGCGCTTCCGCCGCAACTCGCGGCGCTCAATAACCTCAGCGTATCGGTCGAGGAAATGGCCGTGGAGGCCGGGCTCACCGGCGACGCCAACCGGGTTTACCAGTCCATCCTCTTTGACCCACTCACGGCCGCGGTCCTTTCCATGGCCGAAATCCGGAAGATGGTCCAGGAGATGCTTCTTAAGAATAAGGATTATCTGCCGCAGTTCAAGAGCCTGAAAGTCTGAAAAAAAGGAACCTGGCTCGGCTGTAGAAACGCCCCATTGGGGCGTTTCTACAGCCGAGTCAGGTTCGTCTTAGAAAAGGGAGGGGTTATACCTGTTTAAGGAAGTCCTCTAAAGTCCTGCAGCTATTCATTGCAATTGTAAGATTCAATATATCATCTCTTCGAATTTGTTCGTCCCTTTCCGGCCGTCCCTCAAGGAACGGGATATAGTTCACATCCATCACGTTTTCCAGCTTCACGGATCTCTTGTCGTTCACGGGGCTCGCTTTCATGGTGACCTCCCTTTTTCTCATTACAATACATGCTAATAACGTGCCCAGCCTCAACTTGTTCATAATCAACAGGTTGAAAAAATGTGAAGAGTAGTGACGGACAGGATTGTCTTATAATGCAACAAATTTATGGACTATGGTGTCCTGTAATCCAGCAGAAGACGAAGGGATTCGGGGTTGAAAAAATGGTCCTGGAGCATCTGTCGGAAGGTTTCGGGATCGAAAGCGGGCAGCGCCGTGGGGCCTAACAGCGGCATTTTCAGCACATCCGCGATATTGTTTGCAAAGACCTCCTCGCCGAAAACTGCGTTCACTGCAGAGGCGATTTCCAGCGGGTCGCGCATTTCCCCTTTGCCCGCACAGTCGAGTTCCTCGAAAAGCGCGGCGTTGATTTCGCGCACACGCTCCTTTCCGGCCGGGGTCAACCCTTCCACAATGCGGCGCTGTACGGAAAGCGGAAGGAATGAAAAGTCCTGCGCCTTCTCTGAAAAATGGCGCTCAAAAAAGGAAAGCAGTTCCTCTTTGCGTTCTTGTCGCGCACCCACCCGCACGCCGATTTTTTCGACACGTTGACAATATTTTGCGAGCGTGGCCGCGCGCGTTTCAGAGTCTGTTTCCACGAGAAACCGTGGGTAATAGTAGTGGGGCAGGGCCTCGTGCATGGGTGCAAAGTCGTCCATGACCGGGATGCGTCGCGCAAAGAGAGGGTGCCCGAGCCGCGGGAACTCAAGATAAGGGAAGCCGAAACCCTCCATGACTGAGCTTGACACAATCAATTCCGCCGCGTCCGCGAGCTCCGCGAGGCGGAAGGTCCGGTTTACGCATTCCGGGCCGAAACCGGCGATGCCGCCGCCGGTCTTTTTCAGCGCGCCCAAAAGCGCCTCTTCGAACGAGGCGTCGTCAGGCGAGTCGGAGGGCAGCGTGACAAGCAGGTTGGCGGGTACCTTGGCGCATTGCGACAGCATCAGCGCCTCCAGGAGGTTTTTACGACGGATGGTGCGGCCTGCAAAGAGGAACCAGGGTTGTTCAGGATGGAAGGTGAAGCCGTTTTTGCGTGCAAAGGCAGCGAGAATCCGGCCGATGGTGTTGCGGTCCGCCTCCGCGGGCTCGGGAAGCGGGGGAAGGATGTCCGGCACGTACCGGCAGAAGGCCTCCGGCATGCCGCACTCGAGATAGGCGCGGTGGTCGCTGCGGTTGATGAGGAACCAGCGCGTGCCCGGCGACAGGAAATAAGGGGTCGCCTGCGGATAACGGCGCATCAGTTCCAGGTTGGGCCAGCGCCCCTGTTCCGCGGAATCGTGTACGTGCATCCAAATCGCCTGCTCCGGTCGTTCCGCGGCAATCTGTTTGAGGGCGAAGCCGTAGGCCGGGTTTTTTCCGAGGGTGGGGTTGTGCGCCCAGAGAACGTCCGCCTTTTCCGATAGGATTTTGTCCTTCAGCGTCGCAGCCGCGGCTTCAACCTTGTCCGCGCCTTCCTGCCAGTAGCCGATTTCGGGTACCACGTCCACCTGCAACGTGACCCCGGGCGGGAGCGCGTCCTTTGCGCGCTCAAAGAACCACTCGCTCCGGTCCCGCGTACCGATAATGAGCCGGACCCGGCGGTCCAGGAGCCCCTTGCGTGCCAGGAGTGAAAGGCTGTTCAATATCAGCGAGGAGACGCCGCCCGGAAAAAGATGGTAATGGAGAATTAAAAAGCGGCGCGCCATGCGATGTCAGCCCCGGAGCGTCTGAAGGCGTGAAAGGATTTTTTTCCGTCGCGCGTAGAAGTTTTCGGCCAGTTGTGTTGCAGCGCGGTCCACACGTTCCGTGTAGAAGGCGGGCGCTTGCGCATCGTCCACGCCAAGACGGGACTGCGCGGCCTCAATCTGTGCAGGTCCGGTCAGCCCCAGTTCCTTCATCCTGTTCTTACAGGTCTCGAGGAAGGCGGCCGTATAGAGATAGTTGAGCGCGTTCTTTCCATCCTCAATGTCGCCCGATGCCAGCACATAGGCGAGGACCTCGTGCAGGAGCATGATCCATTCA
>JAZDKP010000010.1:0-15764 GCA_043802925.1 Fibrobacterota bacterium
GGCAAAGCCGGCACCTGTCGCTCTTTTGATGTCGTTGATATAAATATCCGCGGTATGCGCGTCCATATCGGCGGTCACTCTTACATAATACCACACATTGGACGTATAGCCGTTCCATACGGACACCTTGCTCCCGCCGGCATCCTCATAACAGAGGTTGCCGTTATCCGTTATCATCTTAACAGCAGGCAACGATCCATTGCGCAGTTCCGCCGCAAACCCATCCGTTTTGGCCGTTTGCATGAATTTGTACTCAAACTCCACCTTGCCGGTCTGTGAAGCGAACACTTTTGCCATTGACACGCTGTTCGCACTGCTTGCATCGTTAATCTTGACACTATAATAGTCTGGCGGTGGGGCCGCTTCTTTATTTTGCATGACACGAATGGAGCCTCCGGCACTGTCCACGGACCAGTCGTCCGGGATATTGCCGTTAACCCCGGCTAAAAAACGCTCGTTTACGATAAACCCCTTATAGGCATACACAAATCGTTGGTGCAGGGTACACGTGCCGCTGGCGCCTGAATACAAATAGAAATTATCAATCGCCGCCACGTTATTTCGGAAATCCGCATTTGCGGCTTTTAGCGTGCCATTGACATAGATGTCCATTTTCTGCAACGTAACATCTGCCATAACTTTGACACCGACTTCAGTATTGGCGTCGTACGCCTGCAGCGGAACCGTTGTGCCGCCTGAATTTTCATAACAGAGATTCCCGTTGCTCGTTAATATTTTCACGGCAGCCATGTCCCCGCTCCGCAACTGCCAGGTAATTCCGTCAACTTTGGTGTCGACGTTAAACCGGTACTCCAACACCATCGTGCCGGCGGTCTGCCGCACAAGCGCATGCTTCAGTGTTACACCGTCTGAATTTGAATTGTCCGTTATCCAAAAATCACTCTGATAAGAATAGCCATACGATCCACCATTTGTATTGACATCCCATCCGGAGATGATTTTTATAGAACTATAAAGCGTCGGTTGCAGATACCAAAACGGCTCTTCCAATAGATATTCAGCTTTATTATTTTGCGCCCCCGCCAAAAAAACAAAAAAAGCGCCAACCAATGACATCATAAGAATGCGTTTCATCGTGTACTCCCTTGTCAGGACGACCGCCATTATCAATTCCTCTACCGCAAATAAACCATCTGCTTCTGCAACACCTTTTCCCCGTACCGGAGACGGTAAAAATAGGCGCCGCTGCCCACGCGGTTCCCGATGTTGTCGGTGCCGTTCCAGCAGACGCTCTGGTTCCCAGGGGTTTTCATTCCGTTCACGAGCGTTTTGACCAGTTTTCCCTGGATGTTCACGACATCCAATTTGATCCACACATTACCCGCGCCCGCTAACCCGGGCACGCTGTACGAAATGACGGTGGAGGGATTGAACGGATTGGGGACGTTGCTATAAAGCGCGAGCGGGCAGACCCGTTTACCTTCCGCCTTCTCGATGCCCGTTCCATCGACAACAGCGCTGGCCACGTTCGAAAGCCCGGACACGTTTCCGATGGAGTCAAAAGAAACCATGGCAAACCGATAGGTCCCATCGTCCTTGAGGCCGGTCAGGTCGAAGGTGATGGCGGACCCCGCCACCTGCGGCACGGGTTCGTTCTTGGCGTTCAGCGCTGCCCAGAAGGAAACCTCCTGTTCGTTCTTGTATTGAGTTGCCTTATTGAGCCACGCGGCCCCCGTGTAAGGCAAAGGATCGCGCAGGTCGGGCCAGCCGGTCTGGGTGCCCGAATCCCATCGCTTGACGAAATCGACGATGGGCGCATCGGCAGGCCAGTACTTGACCTGGTATTCCGCGGCCGTGCCAATATTGCCGTTTCCGTCGGGCGCGGTGAAGGTGAGGCGGACCGAACCGGTTCCCGTGGGTGCCACAGCCAGGTCCGTCACCGTTGCCGGAGGGACGGTGTCGAGTGTGGCTCGCCATAAACTTTGGTAAAAGCACAGGAGGCGGCGGTCCGAGTAGGTGCTTCCATGGATCGGAATCGCATCCGTAATCACCCTGAAGAGATCGCTCCGGCCGCTGGCGAGATAACCGTAACAGAGGCCGGCAAAGGATTCCCCGCTGCTGCTGATAAAGGAACTTAAGTCCGGATTCCCCCTGGCGCCGTCGCTCCAGTAGTCGGCCCAGGTGTACTGAAACCCCTTGTAAAGACTTCCCGACTTCGCCGCGATGAATTCATGGTTCTTGGCGGCGAAGATTACGGGATCGCGGATTTCCTCGTCCCCGGTCACCTCCCAGTATTTATTGAGCGCCCGTATGGCGATGGCGTTCTGGAACAGGGCCGTGACATTACTGACCGACTTGGCGACGGACGGATGGTTGACGTTCCAGACGGAAAACCAGTCAGCGGCATAACGGGCATCCGCATTGGAATCCTCGACAGTGCTTATGAACCCCACCGGGCTGCGCCGGGCGGCGTTCCGCATGTCATAGCCTTCGATCTTTGCCGGGCGCAAGAAGAGGGTGTCCCCCGTGACCTCGTATGCCTGCAGGGCCACCTGCATGGGCCGGGTGTTATAACGGGCGCCCATATTGATCATGAAATACTGATCGAGATCCACAACCGCGCCATGGTGGTCGTCATATTGCCATCCGCCCCAGTAGGCATAGGTCATGTACATGATGCTCGCGGTGGCGCGCACGCCCTGGTCAAGCATGGAACAATAGGTGGGCGGGTCGCCGGTAAGCAGATAATACTCGATCACCTCCTGGTTGGGCATGTGACCGTTGTCCGGAATATTGATTGAGCGGCCGTCCCAGTCGGTCCGGTGCCATACGCAGCCCGGGAAACTGTCGACAAAGGCCATGTAATATCCATAGGAGGGATCATGAAAGGTGGTTTCAACAATATGTTTTTCAAAATTCATGAAAAAATCAAGTGTGGTCATCCGGTTTTCGGAGGTATGGACGGAAACCATGTCGTTGAAATAAAATGTCCGGTTTTCTGAAAACTCGAATTCCGTTGGACTTCCTGTCACCAGATAAGTCGCGTAGCAGCTCGACAGGTTCCAGTGATCGCCCGCGCCGTTGAATTCCGGAAGGAATCCGTACCGGCTCCACCCTGAATAATAAACTCCAGCGGTTATGCCGTACGCGGGCTTGGCCATGCGCTGCCATGAACCAGGCGCAAGCCGGCTGTACCCGGGCGGCGGCGCGAACCCGTCGTCCCACGCCCGCGTGTCGCGGTACCAATTCGGGTCGCTGGCCAGGGCCCGTAGCGGGGCGTCCATCTTTTTCCAGAGGGAAAGAAGGTTCCCGGAGCCGGCTGCGCCGCTGAAAAACTCGACCCGCATCCGCTGGTTCTTACGGCTCAGGGGATCCAGGTGATAATTCACACCTTTATCCGGTAAAAGTTCGAGCACCATCTTGTCCTGCTGCACTGAAATCGCCTTGGGATAGTTGGGCCCGAAGTCGCGCAACGCCACCCGCACGCCCAGCGTTCCGTTCGATACCGCAACGCCGCCCTTGGCCGTCACACCACTCGCGGCGCCGGTAATCGTATAGGCTCCGCTGTCCTGCATCAGGCGAACCGGGCTTGCGGAAAGGCTTCCGGTCACTTCGGTTTCACCGAGGAGCGCGTAGTTCTGGCTGCCGCCTAAATTCAAATTGAGATTCACCAGGTATTTCTTGAAGGGCCAGGCGTAAACCCTGTACGGGGTCGCGCCTATTTCCGGCTTGTTCCCTTCCATGTAGGTGTTGGTCAGCGCGTACTGCACGTCCACATAGGGCCGGCCCGCGTACGCGGTGATGAAAACCTGGTATCCGTAAAGTCCCTTCGTGACGCCACCCGAAGCCGCATAGTGCCGCCCCTCAACCTGGATGAGCACCTTCATGGGCCCCTGCTCAAGGATTCTCACGATTTCAGGCGCGTTCTGCGACGCGGCATGCTCCTGGCCGTCCACGCAGCTCCCAGCTGCCCAATCGTTTGCGGTAATCACCCCGCCGTTGGCAAGGTTTGACGCCACTATCTTTTCAGTCGTCTCGTAGGAGCCATCGTGGTCAGCGTCCAGCCAGGCCTCGTCGAACAGGTTGAAGTGCTGCTTGGAAACCGTGAACTTGAGCGGGCCGGTTGTCACGGTAACCTTGTCAACCGCATCGTCCACGGAAAGTGCGGTCACAGGCGCGGAGCCGGTGTTGTCGTCCCTGAGGCTGAAGCTGGTATTATTCGAAGCCGCGACAGCCGCCTGAAAGTCCATCAGCACCCATTTTGCCGAAGGGTCGGCTGTTTTGCCAGTGTTCTTTTCGACCCACCACTTGCTTAACGCGCGGAACTGGGCGGGCACAGTGACGTTGGAGCCATTCACGACGCGAAGTTTGGAAAGGTCGCTCACCGCGCCAATAGGCAGGGGAATCCCGGCCGTGACGACTTCGCTGTCGCGGGCCGCGTCGCACCAGTTTGACACGTCGAATGGAACGTTGAGGGCAAAGGTTGCATAGGCGGTTGTCAGAAGCACTGAAATGAATAACTTCATGGGGCCTCCTTCTTTTATTCAAGCGCTTAACTCTATATGCGAACAAACCGTGCATGATAAATTAATCAAGATGCTTCTTTAATGCAATATAAAACATCAGACCATTTTTATATTCAAATTTTTATACCGTTAACTCTCTGTATAGTCTTTCCGCTTCCTCCGGCGTTGCACCGTCCGGCATATTGACCTGGATGATGCATCCCCTTAAATCCATGGTCTTTTTCAATTTTTTAGCACCCTGCGGGGTCAAATAAATAACCTGGCAGAATTTTCCGGCCTTTCGTATCTTCGAAAGCACCTCCGGCCATTCCTGCGGTTCGGGCTGGCCCGCGCCTGGAATCCATTGGATGCCCTTGAGTTTTTTTATTGCAAGGAGCGAATCGAGGTGCTTCAAGGCCGCTTTGCCGTCGAGATGATAGAAGGAGGCGGGAATATGATCGCAGCAGGTTTGAAGGTCCGGCACCGCGAAACGGTCGAACATCTCCTCTGAAAACATATACGACAGGTCGCACTGGAACATGTAGCTTTTTTCCTTGGACCAGACAGGGGCCCAGGGGGTTGTGCCGCGGCAAGTCGACTGAATTTTAGCGGCTTCCGCATCATATACCTTTATCCATTCCCGGGTAATGTCGCGGGACAGGGCTTCCACCCTGTCCGGATCATCGCAAAGATCCATGAGCAATTCCTCGGTTCCGCGGAGCGAGGCAAGGATATCGAGGTTGCCCCCGATGTCCGATAGGCTCATTTGGACATTGTTTCCCCACAGTGAAAGCCCTGCGTCCAGAATTTCATGGATACGGTTGTACCAATAACTCTTTTTGTCTGTTTTAATTTGAATTTCCTGAAGCGGTCTCCCGAGCGGGTGATACCAGACCGTGTCCTCCGCTGTTTCGAGCTTGGATCCTAAATACGTTGCCATGCTGCCCGGGCCGAAATTCAGGAAACGCTTCGGGAAAGCGTCGCCGATGAAACGCATGCGCGCCATTTGCCGGATCTCAATCCTCATGATTTCCGTTCCGCTTAACGTCGTGTCGTAGTTCGGGAAAAAACAACGGTATTCAGGCACGGGCGCCGTGTTCGGATCAACCAGAGGAATGCATACGATGGGACGTTCCAGTTTTCCCTGCCAGAACAAGCCCCAATCGCGTTCAATGCGTGCCCAATCGTCTTGCGTAAACAGCTTATTCAAGTGTCGCTCCTTTTTTAGGCGTTATAACCGTTTCGCCTTCAACCAGAACGGGTTTTATCGGTTCCTGGATGGGTCGCTTTTCCTTTATCAGCTCCAGTATAATATGAGAAGCGCGCTGATAGGCCGCGCCGAGTGAAATATCAACCGTGGTGAGTTTAACCGGAAGCGTATCAATAAAAGGCAGGTTGTCGTACCCGATGACCGAAATGTCCTGCGGAACCCTTACGCCGGCTTCCGAAAAGGCCTGGAAAACCCCGATTGCCGTGAGGTCATTCACGACAAACAGGGAGTCCACCTCTTTTGCGTGTATTTGAGGAATGAGCTGCATGGACGAAGCGTAACCTCCGCGGATACCGATTTCGCCATCAATAAGTTTGATAGGGGTATTGGGGAATGCGTTTTTAAACCCGTCGAAACGGTCGCGGCACACGGGATTTGTATTCAGCGAACCCGTGATATGCGCAGGCCGTTGACAACCTGCCGAAACCAGGCGCTGGCCCGCGAGCCTGCCGCCGTGGACCTCATCGATATAGACGATATTAAGCCCGGGGGAAAGGTTCCGATAGGCGCATACATAAGGAAGCCCGAGACCGCGCACCGCATTCATCAGCCGCGTGTCACGCAAATCGTGCGCAATCACCGCATCGCAGACCCGGTTCCGGGCAAGCGCCCGGATGTCATCCGGAGAAGAGACGGTAATGAGGAGCAGATGATACAGCGTTTTGTCGATGACGCTTTTCACCGCCCGGAGAACGGTGGCGTAATGCCAGGCGTAATAACGATCCGTAAAAGAGGGAGCGTGGCTGGTTTCAATGAGCGCGATGGCGCCACTGCCGTTGCGGCGTAATGCGCTCGCGTTTTTATCGGGAAGATACCGGAGTTTTTTCGCGGCCTCCCGTATCCGTTTTACCTTCTCGGATGACACGGAACCGGGGTTGTTGTAAGCGCGGGAAACCGTGGCTGTGCTAACCTTGGCCAGTCGGGCCACATCATCGCGGGTGGGCATGGGCACCTCGGGAAAGGCGTCTAAAATGTACTCGTGTACATAATATAATCCAATCGCCCGGGTTTGTCAACAGGATTATTGCACCTAATGTCGCCCCTCACCTACCCGCACTTTCAATACCGGTGCGCGATCCGATCGTTCCGCACCGCGAGCCAGAGCGCCGGAAGGGTTGTTGTAAAGACACCAAAGGGATTGGGCGTCCGTTTATTTCAGAAGCAGAACCCGTCTGATTTCAGTCAAGGCCGGTGTCGAGCAATGTATCAGATAAATACCCGAGGGGAGTGGATGGCCATTCATGTCCCGTCCGTTCCACACACGCGTCTGCAGACCTGCCGGACACGTTTCTTTCAGCAGCGTCGCAATACGTTTGCCGCTTATGTCAAACACATGGATGGTGACAGCAGAGGGTCCCCCCAACACAAACCGCATCGTTACAGCCGGATTAAATGGGTTCGGATAAACCGTAAACGATTCCATGGGAAAAGAGCGTGTGGCAGAAAGGCCCACTGTTGTACTGTCATAATAATAGATGAGAGGGTTCCACTGGGTCGCATCGTTCCCATTATTGGCGCTGTTTTTATTCACGATAAAATGAAGGGTGTCGGCAGCCGTAACATTCAGGGCAAAATCATGACTCCGGCCGGTCTGATCATTAAATGCAATGGAAAACGGCCCCCATACCAAGTCGGTATTGTGACGAATGGACGCCACAATGCCGTCACCGGATGAAATGTCCGACTTTTTCACGGTCCCGCGAACAATGACTGTTCCGGATTGAGGCGCAATCCAATCCAAGACCGCATCCCCGTTCTCACCCGGATGAAACCAGCCCTTGCCGAGCAACAGATAGGTTTCATCGCCTTTCCAACGATTATTGGCCGAATCCCAAGTCATCGCATAAGAGGAAGCACCTTTCCAATAACGGTAATACCACTGCTCTTGTCCTTGTGTCGTACTGAAATCAACGGAATATTGGTAATAATGGGGCGTGGCGAATAGGGTCCGCCGGCCTGTTGCGCTGCTATCCGTTGCCAGGAGCGTGAAGTACCCCAAACCGGCGCTGCTGTCCACGCTTATCACGCCGCTGTTGCTGTCAACGGATATGCCAGTCATAGGCGATTCCAGGTTCCACAAGACATTGCGGCCATACATGGTTTGGCCGTACTGGTCCTTCACAGTTGCCGTGCAGGCCGCGGTAAAACTGCCGGAAGCAGGGATTTTGACAACCTCTTTTCCGGCTATCTGAATGGTCGTCGGTATCTGCTCATAAGACAAAGGATAATAATACCCGTCCGCGCCGCGGTTAGGGCTTTCCGTAGCGGAAACCGCGTTCCCCCAGAAATCCCGGCCGCCGTTATTCGCGATAAGCAATCCGGTCCCAACACAAGGCGAACCGGTCTGTATTCTATAACCACCAACCGTATCCTGATCCGGGTTAACGAACTTGGGATCCGCCGTAATCGCATTGGCATCGGAAATGGGAGCCGTGATGCCGCCATTGTAGAGATTGTGGCTGAAGATTTGGTCCGGAGTGCCGCTCATGCTGCTGAACCAGAAAATATTGTTATAAAATTTATTGTTATAGACTTTAGGAAGGACCCAAGCGGTATTATCAATACTCATGTTTTTACTTGGATTATAAAAAGTGTTGTTGTAGAATTCCGCATTGCCTCTGAGCAGGTTAACCCTTGGTTCGTTGACGGAAACATTATAGCGTAAAAGCGTTTTTCCATCGTCCGGCTTGCAGCAATCAAGAAAAAAACCGCCTTCGTTATCATGGGAGTAATTGTATTGGAAAATGGTCGTGCCTTGGAGGTACTCGTCATTGTCAAACCCCTGCCCATCCTCAAGGAATTTATGCGTGTAGGAAACCGTATTGAATTGCCACAAGCCATCCCGATGCCGTGTGGGCCACATACCGGCGGTATAGTCCGTACCCGTTACCCCGAGGATGGAAACATATTCAACCGTATTGTATTCCACCAATTCATTATCCGTGCCGAGAATGAGGATACCATCCCCTGCCGTACGGCTGACCGTATTGCCGCGAACAATGACATTGGAACTCAAGTTGTCCCAATTCATCCCTCCACCTGTCCATTCATTCTCACCCCAAAAGGAGATACCGACTGCAACAATTTCGCGGCACTCATTCCCTTCTATTAAGATGTCATCCGCATGGCCAGGCTCGGAGATGTTGAAATAGATGCCGGCAACACCATAAAAACCAGGATAGGTCGCCCCGGTCGAAGGCGTACGTATCGCGCTTGCATAAACATCAAGGATGGTGTTGTTGATGACATGAATCCGATGTTTGACAAGACTATCGTTGGATTTTACGCATATTCCCCATCGAGCGGCATACGCCGTTGCCGGGTTTGTTGCCTCTAAATCGCGGATGGTCCAATATTCCTGGTTGTACAGCTTGATGGCTGCCGTATTTGATACGCCTTGCGCATTAATGACGGGTTTGGCGGCCGTATCGGGGCCGTAAGAACAGAGTACAATCTGCGCGGTGCTGTCGCCGGAACCCTTGGGCCATAATTCGCCGAAGCAGGTGGTCCCTTTTTTAAGATAAAGGGTGTCACCCGGAAGAAAAGGGGCGTGATGGTTGACCGTATCAATATTGTTCCATGGAGCATTCAGACTGCCGTTCCCATCCGTACTCGCCGAACAATCGACATAGTAACCCGTCCCGGCAAATACCGGGTCCGGCATGAAAAACCCTATCATTAACGCCAGGCCGGTCATCCACTTGATGGAAATCGTCCCTCTCATCTTTCGCCCCCTTTTGGACTTGTTTGTCTCATAACATTTGGAATGAAAACTACATTGCAATAACAAGTTTCCGGGTCAGAATACGGTCGCCGATGTCAACAACACAGATTGCAAAAGGTCCGCGGCAAACACGGCCCCGGTTGTTGCCAGCTGGCCGGCGTAAGAATTATCGAGTACAATCCGGCTCGCGGCGCTGAAAACGAAACCGCCTGTTCCATCGGTCCACTCCTGCAAGGCAGGAATGGTGTTTGGACGAGCAGCATTGACCCGAACCGTGGCCGCAAAAAAAGCGCAGAGAAACAGCAATCCAACCAGACGATGCACACGCGTTTGTTGTGTGAACCCTAAGGATTTACTTCTTGTCATTGCTCCTCCTAAATAATATGTCATTTTCGGTTCGTGCTATTGCCTTCCAATAAGTTCGTTGACACTTATCTTAGCAAGATCGCCCTTCTCACAGTCTCCTGGTTTCCCATCTTCAGCTTAATCAGATAAATCCCGCTGCCCATCAGCCGCTCCTGCTGATCACAGCCGTTCCATTCCACTGAATAAGTCCCGGCTTTTTTCTCCTGGGAAACAAGCAAACGAACCAACCGCCCGCTGATATCATAAACAGACAGCTCAACTGTTTGCGGCAGGAACAGGCCATAGCTAATCCGGGTGGAAGGGTTGAATGGATTGGGAATACAGGCCACCGTCGTTTCCGTCCTTTGATTTCCACCGACCACCGACTTCTTTTCATCGGGGGTGCTCCCTGACGTGTCCTTGGTGGTATAGATGACAACGCTTCGGGGCGGCAATGAATCGGAGAGGGTATCTGCGATAATGGAGAAAACCGAGTCCGCTTCCGGTATGATCGCGGCTTCTGTGGGAGTGATGTGCGCCGGGTTGTATGAATAACGCTTCAGGAAGTTGTTCAACGGTGGATCCAGGATTAATTCAAAACGCATGCCCGCAGTGTTGGAGTTTACCAAAAGCAGGCTGATGTCTCCGGACGGGGTTTTAACGGCCGCACAACGGATACCCGATCGCCCCTCAGTCATACAGACCGAAGCGGAACAGCGCGCCGGGAGGTAGCGGCTGAGCAAGCTGAAGGCGTAGTAACCGGGATAAGGAAAGGTCGGATTGGCAATGACGTCATGGGGCCACTTGCAGGTTCCCCAACGGTGTACGCCGTCATGAAAAGCATCACTGCCGTTCCAATGTTCTCCTGGCGCCACATAAAGCTGATCGAACAGCAGCCAGATTACGGTCGATTGATTTCCGGCATTGAGGGAAGCGGCAACGGCCTCGGCAATATAGGTACCGTAGTCGGCCGTAGCGCGATAAGCCTCATCCTGCTTTCCATATTCATCGAGCCAAAACGGTTTGCCCGTTGATCTGATTGTTGCTTGCATCGCGGCGCATAGGGTGTACCAGTCATTGTATCCCGTCTTATTGTAGTTATGACCGCTGTATATGTCGATGACGTCGTTCAAATCCGCCACGGCACGACCCAGATCTTCGCCGTCCCCGGTATTATTTGGTCCCACCAGTTTCAACAGGGAGCGTAGGCCGTCCGCCGTAAGACGGTTGTGGATAGCCCGAATCAAAGGACGATAGTAATCCCATCGTACGGGATAATCGGGAAGGCCCCCGGCATAAGAGGAGGTCGGTTCCGTGAAAAGAATGCCATATTTGACATTGGTGAATCCTCGGTTGACCACGATTTCCCGGACCGAAGCACTCACCCATTCGGCAAAACGGAGGGTATCTGCCGCCAGATTTAGGGTACTACCCAGATAAGCATCGGTCAGCCACCAGCCCAGCTGCAGAGCCACATCCACATCGCGCGCTTTCATGGCTGCCAGCCATTGATAAAAGGCGTTCATTTTAACGCTGTTCCAGTCAAAAGCGTTGCTGATGGCGGTTCCGCAGGCCCAATCGGGGCGGTACCAGGTCCGGGCGATATTAAGCCCCATGGCAGACACTCGGTTGAATTCCCGCGACCGGTCCGCGCTGTCCATGCCTCTTGCCGTTTGTTCAGGCATATAGGCGAAGCCGTGGTAGGTTCCGTTGACGCCGAGAAAGTCCCGGCAAATAATGGAATCGGTCAGGACGCGAAGAAAGGAGCTGGCGGGAGCGAATACGCGGACACAGGAGGCGTCGTCGAACCAAGCGGTTCCCGTGGCATGCAGGACAAAGCCGATTTGAAGCTTGGATGCACCTGCCGGTACGAGCGCGGAATCGATACGGAGCTCCTCCCAACCCTCCGCACCCGCAGTCACCGTCTTTGTTCTGTCGATGATTCCCACTCGATTTCCGCTGTAATCTTGAAACTCCACGTAAAAGTAGGCACCGGGCGCGGTAGTGACACCCTGTGAACGCACCCAGACGGACGCGCTGTAACGCTCCCCTTCGGTGATGGCGGAGGACGCCGTGCAGTAAATCTGCTGGTAGTTGAGCGTGGTGCCGGACGCGATGTAAATCCGGGCCGCTTTTTGCCCGCTATGGGGCTGGGCCGTGTCCGCGGAAAATTCCGCAGGCCCGCGCGTCTGCCAGCCGGTCAGACCGGACTCAAACCCATTGTTGGTCAGCAGTTCGGTCTGGCCGAAAACCAGGGCCGCGGAAAGGAAAACGAGCAGTCTTGCAACCATGGCGGTTCCTCTGTTAAGATTTTCAAACATGTTTTCTCGATATTTAATTGAGGGGGTCGTTCTATGTTTATAATATATTTCCTAAGGGCGGAATTAACAAAGGCTCCGATGTGCACTATCTAACATAAATGTGCACTATCTTGCAAAGCAAACCGAAGAGCAATCAAGACAGGGAATCATGGCAAAAAAAGCAGGTTGGGACCTTAATCTTTTGTCTTTTCCGCCCAGGATAATACATGCCAACTATTTTTCGTTTGTACCCGGCCAGGTTGTGGGCCCCCATTGGGATAATAGCAATCTGTTCATTCTTGTGAGTGAAGGCAAAGGCATTGTTCGGGCCGCGCGTCGGGATATTCAGATAAGGGAAGGAATGGTCTGCTGCATACCCTGGACCCTGCCGGTCTTATACAAAGCGGATAAAAACGAGCCCATGAAAATAGCGACGCTCCATCTGGAGTATCGCCCATGGCGGAAGCATATTCGCCATAAAACATTTCATACTCGTATCTGCAGGAATTCATCGTGCAGCACAATGGAAACGCCCCCTTTCCCACAGCCTTTTCCCGATATCCACGTTGTTTCAGCCTTGACCCATTCCGCTCTTTTCAGCCTTGCCTCACGAATCATTTGGGTTTACGATAAAAAAGAAATACCGAATCGGGAAGCGTTGCTTCGAGCGTTGGCGGTATTGTTTGTCCATGAGTACGGGTCCGTTAAGAACGAAACGATGGATGAATCCAATGTCAAGGTCAAGGGGACGGCCGCTTTTCATGAGTTAATCTATCAACTTGAATTTCATTACGCCGATCCTCTGACCACACGGTGGTTGGCCGAACGTGCGCACATGAGCTATTCCACCCTGTCGGTGCTGTTTAAGAAGAAAACAGGAGTGTCCCCCATGGAATATGTCATTCAAATGCGTATCAATCGTGCCCAGCAACTTTTGCGAACCAGCGCGCTTTCAATAAAGGAAATCGTGAAAAAAGTAGGCATCAGCAATCAGCGTTATTTTTCCAGGCTTTTTCGAAATCGATGCGGCTTGTCGCCTTCCGATTATCGTAAAAAGGAATAACGCTATCTTATCAAAACCGCCCTTCTCACCATTTCCTTGTTTCCGGTCTTCAGTTTTATCAAATAAACCCCGCTGCCCATCAGCCGCTCCTGCTGATCACAGCCGTTCCATTCCACTGAATGCCGCCCGGTTTGCGCTGCCTGGGAAACCAACAGACGAACCAGACGCCCGCTCATATCATAAACAGACGCCTCAACCATTTGTGGCAAAGACAATCTATAACTGATTTGGGTCGAGGGATTGAAGGGATTGGGGAAAACTGAAATCAGGCTGTTCGTTCCGATTTCTGACATTTTTACATTGGTTTGGAAAACTTCATAAACTTCCACATCATCAATCCAGACGCTGTTATTGTTTCCGCCGGGCGTGAAATTTATCCGGTATTCAGCCGTGTCCGAACCATTGAAAACAAAGGCGAATTCTCCGAAAGTCTGCAGTGCCGAGTCCAGATTGACGGTCTGTGACCAGATGGACGTCCATGGACTGTTCTGCAGATGGAGGCTAACCCGGAGCGTCCGAGGAGCCGAGGATTTAGCTTTGAAATTTACCCGGTATGTTTTGCCGGGAGAGAAGTAGAGGCTCCGCTGGTATAGTTGAATATCCGTGGTGTTAACCGCACCGTTGGTAATTGCCACCCGTCCCATTCCGTTATCAAGGGAAAAAGAGGCAGAGGCCCCGTTTTCCTGATAAAACGTCCACTGCGAAATTGAGTTGAAATCACTGTTGGCAACCATATTTATCGCCCCGGAACCGGAACCCGATGTATCACCCCATATTGCTCTTATGGCCCAAAGGGCAAAAACCAACGGTGCCTGCCAGTTTATAGCGATTTCATTGGTTGAATAACTGCAAGTATTATCGGAATATAGCTTTGCGGGAAAGGTGGAGGTATAAGAGCAGCCATCATCCGTTACCGCATTTGCGTTCGGCCCCCCTGCCAGCAAACCCGGATAGGGTTGTACAATACCGTCCGATGCTGATAGAGCATGATGGATATACATTGGCGAATGCGTCCCGCAATCGGTCATAAAACAATATCCTGTTGCATTACGGCCGAGGAGATAATCCAGATTCGCCGCGGCGGCCCACAAATAAGTGCTGTCCCGTGTTATTTGAAACGCTTCGATCAAGGTGATGCTTCCATTTGCCGCATTAGAATTGCTCCCCCAAGAAAAATCCCAGCTATACAAACCCATTGGAACGCGATAAGCTGAACGGCTCCATTCATTGCGGAGCGAATCGGCAATGGCAAGTATCTTTTCCCGTAATAATACGGTATCAAGAGCATTATTTGGCAAACGAGAACGGTGGCTCCAAAGTGAATAGTAAGCCCTTTGACCCGGATTCCACCACGAAACGATTTTAGACATGATTGTTGTGAGCGGATTAGCTATGGTCAAAAAGCTGTCCTGTTCCGTTGTAATGCAAAGTTCAGAGGCGGCCCAGGCAAATTCCTGATCCACGCTGATATCGCTATAGGCACCCGTATTGATGTCAGGATCGTAAGTAGAATTGAAGGCTAAATTAGATACAAAATAAACGGTCGGATGGAGACGCGCCCAATTCCAGGCCGCCAATGCCGCGGTTTTGCATGAATCGGCAAGAGACGGAAGATAGCAAACACCTGATGTATTGAAAATACGCGCTGCCTGCGCCATGACCGCAGCGAAATCCAGTGAAGCGGTCGTGGTTTTTATAACGACATACCGTGTTGCCAGATCCGAAGCCGGGGGAACGAACCCGACAAAATTGAGTGTTGTCAGTTTGTGATAAACACCTCCATCATTCGGATCCTGCATGGTCAGCATCCAACGGAGGTTCCACAATATTTCATTCAAAATATCAGGGATGCCATCGCTGCTTTCCGGAATGTTGAGTGATACGCTGTTGCAAAATTCCGGGAATTCCTCGTATAATGAAAGCAGGGTATTCATGGTGATGCCGCAATTGACGATATATTTGCCATAATCGCCGGCATCATACCAGCCACCGGGACTCGAAATGGTGGAACCGCTGGGCCGTGCGGCAGACGCCGCTGAAGGATGGATGACCACGGCGTTATCCGGGTGTCCCGAAGAACGGGCCCATTGCCCTGCATACGCGGCCAGAAGGGGAGACGAACAGCGCTGGAAGTAAAATCCTTTCATGGCTTTCTCTGAGACGGTCCGGTAAACATCCAGGGCAATCCTAAAAGGATAAGAGGTCGTGACACCGGTTACGGCCAAAGTAAAAGTGCCGGTATCCTGAAACGAGGAAAAATCAGCCATACGAACAATTTCTCCGGAGCAATTCCAGGTCATTGTATCTGCCAGAACACCGGAAAAGCGTGCCGCCGTATTTCCTTGAGCATAGAGGTAAAAGCTGTCGGAAGCGGCACCGATAACAGCCGCCATCTTTTTCTGTTGCGGATAAAAGCCAATTTGATTCACGCGGATTTGCGAAAACAAAGTGGAAACGGCCAGAAAAAGTATCGTTATTGATACTGCCTTTGTTTCCTTGTGCATTCCGCCCCCCGAATAAATTCACTCGTTCATTTTAGCTGTCGAAAAATGAATTTAGAGCATTAATCACGATGGGTCTAATTCCCCGCAGCGCT
>JAZDKP010000011.1:0-8303 GCA_043802925.1 Fibrobacterota bacterium
AGGCCACGCCTCACCCCCCGGCCCCCTCTCCTGAAGGAGAGGGGGAGACCTGACGGGGGTCAGCGGCGCGGATGCGCGGCGGTTCAATATAAGGCAGGCCGCGGGAACGCGGGCGGCCGTCCAAATTATGCGGCAGCTTTAAAGATTTTACTGGGTTTGTCGGGTGTTTCGTCTTCCAAGGACAATACAAGGCGGTAGCCCAAGGCGTGGGAGAGCTTGGAATACAGGCTTAAGCGAGGCATCACCGAAGATTCCGGACTTTCTATCCTTGAGATGACCGATTGTGGAACATGGGCCTTTTTAGCAAGGGCACCCTGGGAAAGGTTCTTTTTAATACGGGCCTTTTTGATAAGCATTCCCATGATGAGTTTGGCGTTCCGCTCATCAATGGCCTCGCGTAATCCGGGGTGCTTTTTTTCAAGTTCCTTAAGATGATCGTTCAGTGAGGAACCGACATGTTTCATGTTCATGATAAAACCTCCTTCATTCTTTTATAGGCAATATCCACATCACCGCTCTGGCGGCCCTGCTTTTGTTTTTTGCAAGCGTGCAGGAACAGCATTTTGGGGCCTGTAATAATGCAGTAAAAGACGCGTTGTTGACGGCCTACCCCGGTTTTTATTTCCCATAGCTTTTCTTTAAGATGTCTTGTTGAGATCGGGCCGTTCAGCCCGAAATCTTCAATCAGTTTAAAATCTCCGAGAATATTCTTTATATCCGCATTTGGCAAATTGTTGATATATTCGCGAACGGGCTCTCTGCCGGAAACAGTCCTGTAGTATGCAACAAGCATTCAACCCTCCGTAATAAATATAGCATATATGCTAAAAGAAAACAATAGCATATATGCTAAGCGGATGCGCGGCGGTTCAATATAAGGCAGGCCGCGGGAACGCGGGATGCATACCAAGGTTTCCAGGGCGAGAGAGGGGCGGCCGTCGCCCCCTCCGGACTGTGTTATTCAGAAAAGATTAGCCGGATACTGACATTTTTTGAAAGACGGAGTGTATTTTTTCTGCCAGTTGGATGGATTCATAGCTCGGAAGATGGCCCTTTACAGTCTCAAGTATTCCCCTCTCATTCATTATCGTTTCAGCCCAGCTTCTGAATGCCTTTTTTAACCGGATAGGGACGGTTTCAAGGTCCTCATAGGAAATTCTGTACGCAAGGACATTAACGATATCCTCAAAATCATGGGAATACAGGTTTCCACGGCCCCTATCAAACAGGGCTTCAAATTTGGTTGCAAGGAAGTAGGGGAGTTCAAGGATACGGATTCTGGTTTTCCCCGGCAGTTCTATTTCAAGGGTGTGTTTGACCCCTTCCTGAAACCATTTGTTGGTAAATCCGATTACCTTTTCCCCTGATGGCATGAAATCAACTTTGATGTTTCTGAAAACCTTTCGGCAGATCGGGGCCCCCGGACTGGTATCGTGAGAAAATCCCAGACTGCGGAGCTGTTTTTCAAGGGCTGCATATTCTTTGTGGGTATGAATTTCAATAACACAATCGATGTCATCGGTCGGCCGGAAGGCTGGGGTAGCTTTTGCCTGCGCATAAAACTGACAGACCAGGCCACCGACAAAGATAACATCCTTATTCAAGTCACCCAGGGCAATGGCAATGGTTCCCAGATCAGCGGTTTCAAGGTTGTTTGTCATAATCAACAAAAGCCTTTTTAAGCAGGTCTATGGCAATGGTTTTCTCTCTGGCCTTGCCAATTCTTAAGACATCCACGCAAGCCAGGAGCTTATAGAGATTGGGGTCGTTCAGAGAGGCTACCGCAGCAGCCGGGTATAGAGGTTCAACGGAAAAGCCTCTGTTATCGGAATTGTTGTGTGGCCAGACATAGGTATCCTGAGGGCTTGCCTTGAATGAAGCTTTAAAAGCAGGGGCGGAGTGTGCGGTCAGCATGCCCCTCACTACAGCGCCCACTCTTACAGGGAAAACATATTTGACTCCATGGAGCAGGAATTCTTCCAGCGCAACACTGTTAATGCACCTATACGCGTTATTAAAGAGTTCTGCAAAGGTAAGGGCCTTCACAGACCTGTGAAGGCTTGCAGCGCCGATTTTAAGACTCTGCGCAATCTCTTCATAGTTCCATGGTTTCCGGCCATAGGCCAGAAGTTTCAAGGCAACGAATAGCTCCTGTGACTTCATAAGACTCCTTTCGTTTCTGTATAATATACATTCCATATTCCAGAATGTGGAATAAATATTCCTTATTCCGGAATATGGAATGCCGGAGTTTTCGACTCCGGGTTTAAGCGGCTTCGGATTGCCGGATCTGGTTTGGGATCTCATTCAAAATAAACGCGGCCGCGTTTTGCGCCCGTGCAGCTGCATAGACACTCATGGATTTGGCATTCTGAAGCGCCTTGATCCAACTTTGAATATAGGCCGCGCTGTTGTCGATTTTATTCTCGATGCCTGCGTGAGCGCAAAGAAACGCGGCCCCAAGTTCCGCAACTAGTTCTTCTTTGGCGTAATCATCGGAACTGAAGACCGTGGACAGGGTGCCGCGGTCCAGCCGGGTGGCGTGGCCGGTGCTGTGGGCGAGTTCGTGGAAAAGCGTGGCGTAATAGCCTGAAGCCTCGGCAAAACTTTCGCGGATGGGCATATTGACATAATCGTCCTTGGGGTGGTAGTAGGCCCGCTGTTCCTGGTGGCGTATATCCGGGCGGGAGGGCATGCCGGAAACAACCGTTTCCGCCTGCTGCAGGGGGTCCCAGGTATGCAGGTTGTTGGACATTGCCTGAATGCGGTCCGGCACCTTGACGTTGTCGCACTGCTCGAGGTTGAAAACAGTGTGGTAGCGAAGAAAAGGAATGTGTTTGACCTCGTCGTCCTTGTGAACATTCAGGATTTTCCAGAAGATGGCCATTGAACCTTTTACCCCCTTTTTGACATTGCCGCCGCAGGCCATGGCCTGTTTGTAGGAAAGCCAGATATTGGAGGAAAAGCCTTCCGCGTAGAGAGTGAAGAGGTTGATGCCACCATAAAGGCGGCCGGTGATGTTCACGGGCGGCCTGTTTACCCAGGACTTTGACCATGGGATAACGCCGGTTTCCAGTTGCGCGATGATTTTGTCTGTGACAATTTCGAAAACTTTGTTCATTTTGACTCCTTAAAAGGTTTGGTTTGTGTTTTAAGAAAGCCCAAGGCGGCCGGGCGGCCGCCCTGGGCGGGCATTGTTTTAATCCTCGTTTGGCAGCATGATTGTAATGACCGGATCCGCGGTGTCGCCGGGGCCGCAGATGGCTTTAAGCTGAACTTCTTTTTGAAAGCAGCCGGCGCCGTCTTTGCGGGCCATAGTGAAAATGGTGGAAAAGAGGAGGGTTGCGTCCTGCTGGTGGGTGGCGGCATAACGGAACATGATTAAAACGTCCCAGAGGCGGCCATCGGCGCTGTTGCCCCAGGGGGAGAGTGCGGCATCCGGAACAATGTAAGAGTCCCAGACGGTTGAAGTGACGGCGACCGGATAGCGGATACCGGCTTCGCGCGCGGTGGCGGAGGCATCGACGAGAACGCCATCCGCGATGGCCTGGGCGCGGGTGTAGGTGCTGATGACATCGAGGTCTTGAAACATGGGGAAACTCCTTTAAAACTGCCCGGGCTCAGTGGTGCCAGGCGAAACCGGATTAAAAAAACGAGCTTTGAGAAATGACCGGAGCAAAGAACGGAATTGATGGGCAAAAGGGGAGGGCGGCACCCTGCCAACCTGTGACACCAACAAGGCGGGGCAGCGCGGATGCGGGAACCCCCGGCAGGTGTACCAGAACCGGCACCCCGACCCGGACCGCGGACCAGACAGCCAGCCACGAGCCGGACCGGATAGGGCAGGGGTTGAGCGGAAAGGAAAGGACCAGGTTGGAGGCCTGCACAAGTTGGATGGTACGCGCACGGAGAACCGCCGCGGAGCGGCTGGAGGCCCGGAAAACATGCAGGGGCACCCCGTGCGTTGTGCACCAAGTGCGGACGGCCGAGTCCAAACCTGACGGGCAACAGCCCGTTAAAGGAATGGCCCCAGGCGGGAGAGTGGCAAGGATTTGCCCAGCTGCGGCAAGTGCCGGGCCTTTGAGGTGGCGGGAACCGACGAAACCGATGTGCAAGGGCGACCCCCGGGGCTAAAGCCCCGGCCACGGCGGCGGCGGGGACTTTCCCCACCACCCTGCCGGGGGCTTATTACCGGGATTTACCACCCCCCTGCCCAGCTTAGCGCAACAAAACCGGAGGCCAAAGAACCACAAAAAAATTGATAATCGCTATGGGAAGGCGAATTTTTTTGGGGTTTTTTGTTGCGCGGACCTGCGAGTATATATTTTTAATAAGCCCACGGCAGGATGGTGGGGAGGAATAGGGATCTCTTTTGAAATAGCATTCGGACCGTGAAAAGAGGATATTTTAGAAACCATGAAGACATTGCGTCGCTTAAAGAGCATAGGCAACTTCCAGTTTTACACGAGTGACATTTCGTCACATGTGGAAGTGCCATTATCAAAAGCCGCTGTTTCGGCCGGTTTTCCTTCCCCTGCGGAAGATTATCTGGAAATGAAGCTGGATTTGAACAAGCATATTGTGAAACATCCTGCGGCAACATTTTATGTGCGCGTAACCGGAACCTCCATGATAAAGGTCGGCATCCATGATGGCGACCTTCTTGTGGTTGACCGCTCACTGGAACCTAAAGACGGGGCGATTGCCATCTGTCTGTTGAACGGGGCGTTTACCGTGAAGCGGCTGCAAAAGAAAGGGAAGAAGCTCTACCTGCAACCAGAAAACCCGGATTTCAAACCCATCGAGGTCGTTGAAGGTGGGGATTTTGAGGTCTGGGGCATCGTTTCTTTCATCATCCATCAGGCCTGAACATGTTCGCGCTGGTTGACTGCAATAATTTTTACGCCTCATGCGAACGGGTCTTTAACCCTGCGGTTCGCGGTGTGCCCGTTATCGTACTTTCCAACAATGACGGATGTGTGATTGCCCGTTCCAATGAAGCAAAAGCGCTCGGAATACCAATGGGAAGCCCGGCCTTTAAGTTAGAAAAGGAACTTAAACAGCACGGTGTTGCGGTATTTTCTTCCAACTATGCGCTGTATGGGGACCTGTCCGAACGAGTGATGTCCATCTTGGCTGAAGCAGCGCCCGCGATTGAAGTTTATTCCATTGATGAAGCGTTTCTTGATTTGAAGGGGTTTCGCCAGGATGCGCTGATGCCGTTTGCGAAACAGGTAAGAACCAAGGTCAGAAAATGGACGGGAATACCCGTGTCCATAGGCATTGCCCCTACAAAGACGCTGGCAAAGGCAGCAAACCGGGTTGCCAAGAAGAAGCACCTTGAAACGGGTTATCTGATTCTTGAAGATGAACAAACGATTACCGAGGTTCTGGAAAGTTATGATATTGATGACCTCTGGGGAATCGGCAGGCGGTACAGTAAATTTCTAAAGGCTCATGGCATAAAGACCGCACTTCAACTTCGGTCGCTGGATGATTCATGGGTACAGCGCCACCTTACCATCATGGGGTTGCGGATGGTTCATGAATTGAGGGGGATACCCTGCTATCAGCTTGAAGAGCATCCACCGAGCAAAAAGAACATCTGCAATGCCCGCTCCTTTGGCACGGCCATGGAGAGTATTGATGATATTTCCGAGGCAGTCGCAACATATGCAGCGCGCTGTTCCGAAAAACTGCGAAAACAGGCATCCGCTGCGAATATGATAACGGTGTTCCTTGAAACCAACCGATTCAAGGAGAATGAGCCGCAATATTTTCCATACAAGGTGATGTCATTGCCAGAAAGCACCAATGTTTCCACGAAGCTCATTCAGTACGCATTACAAGGCCTACAAGCGGTCTTCCGGACAGGGTACCGTTACAAAAAGGCCGGTGTCATGGTGAGTGGAATAATACCGGCGAACGAAGCGCAACTGAATTTGTTTCAGGTGACCGACCATGAGAAACAAAAGGCGTTGATGAACGCAGTGGATACAATCAACCGGACCATGGGACGGGATAAAGTGCGGGTGGCTTCACAGGGCTTCGACCGGAAATGGCGTTTACGGCAGAAAAAGCTTTCGCCGTGTTGTACCACACAGTGGGCAGAACTGCTGACTGTAAGGGTGTAATATGTGCGGAAGATTTTGTCTCGCGTGTGGCCCGGAAACATTGGCGGCCAGGTTTAAGGTTGTTGTGGATCCTTCTCAATACACCATAACATATAATGCCGCGCCGACACAGACGCTTCCCGTCATCACAAATGAAGCGCCTGAAAAGATTAGCTTCTTCCGGTGGGGACTTATACCATTCTGGGCCAAAGATAAAAGCATTGGCAATAAAATGATAAATGCCCGGGCGGAAACGCTTCATGAGAAACCAGCGTTCCGTGAAGGGTTAAAGAAACGGCGATGTCTCATACCTGCATCGGGCTTTTATGAATGGAAAAAAGACGGGAATCACAAGCAACCTTATTTCATTGGACTGGAAGGAAAAGAGGTTTTCGCATTTGCAGGACTATGGGATAGCTGGAGTGACCCGTCGAATCAGGAAACCACGCATTCATTTACAATTATTACAACGGAAACCAACGAAAGACTGAAGCCGATACACAATAGGATGCCTGTCATTTTGGCCCAAAAGGCAGAGCAGACTTGGCTTACGGGTGAATTACCCAAAGAAGAACTCAAAGCATTTCCGTCCGATAAAATGAAGGCCTTTACCGTGTCCACTCGTGTGAATTCTGTAAGCCACAACAGCGCCGACCTTATGGAGTATTACGAACCGCACGGAAAGGCAGTCGTAGAAAGAGGTACAGAATGGATTTAAAAACATCACCCATTCATTCATATATCCGCGTATCGAAAGAAACGGAAATAAAGAAATATGTTCGTTCGGTTCTGTTTGTCAGCGATAGCATAAATGCTTGCAGGGGAATGTTTAATGCTTTGGGCGAGTCCGTAGCAAACTGCATTTATATAAGCACCCATTTGGCCGACCATGCAAAAAGTTTATGTAAGCACTATTATTTTGACCTCATATTCGTTGATATGCTGATTAACACTACGGATAAAACCGGCCTGCTCCTTTTCATCAGGAAGTTGCAACCGACAGCTTATGTTGTTGCGCTTACGAGAAACAGCGTAAAGATGGGGTGGTTAGCGGGACGGGGTAATACGGACGGGTTTATTGACTCCCCGGACAATTATAACGCCCTACTGGAAAAGGTGGTGACAGGTTTATCGTGTGCGATGAGCCGTAGGCACAAAATACCGATGGGCGGATATAAGAGCAAGAGCGACTGTTTTGTTTTAAAGAAACAGAACTGGCGAACAAGGCAGAAATTAAGAAGGCAAATAGGGTTTTCAGCGAGAGAATATAAAATTTCAAGAATGAAGATGAAGGCAACAGCCCTTTTGTTGAAAAAAGAATATTCGATTGTGAAAATAGCAACGCTAGCCGGATTCAGTACGGTACAAAAGATGTTTCTAAGCTTGCAAAGAAATCCGATTGTAGCAATTGATGTTGGAGGTGCACAACGCGGGCACCTGTCGTAACGGAAGTTACAAATATTAAGGCTGGTTAATTTGCAGATTCCAAGGACAGGGTACCAGAAGTTTTATTTTGTCATTGGTGGCAGGGCAAATATAACCACGGGGCGTGTCGAGCGCACATTTGGCGCAGGTGGCAAGGCTGTCCATGAATTCCGGGGTGATTTCTGGCATTATTCCAGGCATAAGTAATGAGTTAGATTCAGAAACCATGAAAAACATGCAAGGAAAATGAACCTTCGGAATAAATATAAAACCACCGAAACAAATTACTGATTATTTAGAAAATGAAAAATCGATTTGAGTCCCCGGAGAAATAACCACGCAATCCCTGCCAGAGATAGAGCAACAATGATCCAGGCGAGAATAGATAACAAAATATGACCTCAATCAAACAAAGGTTGATGTTCTTGTGATGGTAATTGAATGTCATGGGCATGGGCAGCAAGCGCCCTGAGAAGCAGTTCCGCATCTGAAAGGGCATCTATCGGGTCACGCTTGAGAGCGCTTTTAAGAGCCTCCTTGAACCAATATGAAATGGACGGATCAGAGAGCAATTCTTCTGTGGTAGCCACGGATTAAGCCTCAGTTGAAGGTTGTCGGATACTGGATATAATCATCGTTAACCCAAGTTCGACAATCCCCATCAATTTTCAGAAATCTTTAGCCTAAAAGATGCGATATTTAATCGCATTCACGAATTGCCCTCTAAAAGCGCATGTAGTGTATAACCTACCCCCTTGTAATTGA
>JAZDKP010000012.1:0-6680 GCA_043802925.1 Fibrobacterota bacterium
GTTCTGGTGCCAGTAATAAAGTGAATGGCCGAACGAAAGCACGAACGGGTATTCCTGGATTTCGGGTTCGAGGGGCGGCGTAGGGTGAAGATTGGCGAATGAGAACTTGTGGGACGCTTCGGTGAAGAGGATGGGGGTGCCCAGGGGCTTGTCGTGGGTGCAGGGCCATTGGCGGCCGTATCCGCGTGAAAGGTTTTCGTTTGTGACCCCTTCATAGACCGGGATCGTTTCCGCGATTTCACGGAGGATGTCTTCCTGGGACCTGAAGGTCCAGCGGGCGCCCATGCGGTTTGCCACTTCGACCATCTGCTGCCAGGCGGAGGGGAGCCCGGGCAGCGGCTCCACGACTTTGACCGCCCGCTGGATGCGGCGCTCGGTACTGGTAAAGGTGACATCTTCTTCGCCGTAGGCGACCACGGGAAGGACCACGTGCGCATGTTCCGCGGTTTTGGTGAGAAACAGGTTCTGCAGCACCACAAATTCCATGCTTTGCAGGGCGTCGTTGGCATCGCAGTAACTGGCGGACACGGCCGGGTTGTGGCGGTCGAGCCAGAGGGCCTTGAGCTTGAGCGGCGGGGCGAACATGCCCGCGGCGTCCAACCCGGAGGCGGTGGGGAGTTTGGCGTTCCACATTTTTTCGAACCGTGCCCGGCCTTCGGCATCGCCCACGCGCACATACCCGGGCAGATAGTCGGGCATGACGCCCATGTCGCACCCGCCCTGCGCGTTGTTATGCTCCGTCAACGGCATGATGCCCGCCCCGGGTTTGGCGAGGTTGCCGGTGAGCAGCACCAGGTTGACCATGGCGGAGAGCGCGTCCTCGCCGATTTCTTCGGACCCGGCTCCGTAAAGCAGCATGCCGGGCCGGTTTTGCGCAAACAGCAGGGCCGCCTGCTCTATGAGTGCGGGATCCACGTCGCAGCGCCGGGCCGCGAAGAGGATATCGAAGGTCTGGATGTTCTTTAAGAATTCGGTAAAGCCCTTGCAACGGGAACGGACGAAGTCGAAATCCACGAAGCCGCGGTCAATGATGATTTTGGCCATGGCGGCATAGAGGTAACCCGCGGTGCCGGGCTTGGTGTTCAGGAAGATGTCGGCATGTTCGGCCACGCGGTGGCGGCGCTCGCCGACCACGATGAGCTTGGCCCCGTTTTGCCGGGCGCGGATAATGTGGCCGCCGATGGTGGGCAGTTGCTGGCCCACGTCGAGTTCGTTCAGCAGGATGACCCGGCTGGTAAAGAGGTCCTGGATGGGGTTGGTGGCCGCGCCGATTCCGAGCATTTTACGGAGGACCTGGACCGAGGTGGTGCGGTAGAAGCTGGTGCCCTGGTCCACGTTGTTGGTGCCAATGACCGCGCGCGCGAACTTTTGGAAGAGGTAGCCGTCTTCGTTGGAACAGCGGGCGGAATCGAGGAATCCGATGCTGTCCGGGCCGTGTTTTTCGCGTATTTCCGTTAATCGTTTGGCGATAAAGTCGTAGGCCTCTGTAAAGCTGACCGGAACGAGCGCCCCGTTTTTGCGCAAGAGCGGGGTATGGAGCCGGTCCGAGGCGCTGGCGATTTCGTGGACGTGCCAGCCGCGGACGCAGATGCGCCCCTGATTGGCAGGATGCGACATGCTGGGGTAAACACCGGTGATTTCACCTTGATGTGTTTCAAGGTAGATGCCGCAACCGACGCCGCAGAAGGTACAGGTGCTTAAATGGTGGCTCACGCCGCCCGCTCCGAGTCTTTGAAGGTCGTTGTTCTATGTTTCAAACGGAGTTTACTTGGAATGAAAAAATAAAATTGCGGACAGGCTAATACAAGGAAAAAGGCCGATTGTTCAATCCGGAATCCACTTATCCTCCATTTCTTTTCTTCGCAGGGAACTCACCCCCTTGCCCCCTCTCTTGTCAAGAGAGGGGGCTCTTCTGCAATAGCCAATGCCCTCCCTCTTCATCCCTTCAGCCTTTTTTCAAGCCCTGCCAGTTCATCGGCAAGTTCCCTGGGCAGGCGGCTTCCAAACCGCGCGTAATGTTCCCGGATGGAATCAACTTCCTTCAGCCACTCGGTCGTATCGACTTTTAAGAGCTGGGTCATGTCGCTTTCCGTCACCTTGAGGCCGCTGCGGTCAATGGCATTCAAAGTGGGCATGAAGCCGATGGGCGTTTCAACGGCCTGGCCCTTGCCCGACACCCGCTCAAAGACCCATTTGAGCACACGGCTGTTGTCGCCGTAGCCGGGCCAGAGCCATTTGCCGTCCGAGGTTTTGCGGAACCAGTTCACGTAGAAAATTTTCGGGAGCTTATCTTCCGTGGACTTGCCGCCCATCTTGATCCAGTGACCCAGATAGTCGGCCATGTTGTAGCCGCAGAAGGGCAGCATGGCCATGGGGTCGCGCCGGACCACGCCTACAGCGCCTATATTCGCGGCCGTGGTTTCGGAGCCCACGATGGAGCCCAGGAAGACGCCGTGGTTCCAGTTCCGCGCCTGGTGGATGAGCGGGATGACGCTGGGACGGCGGCCGCCGAAAAGGAAGGCGCTGATGGGGACGCCTTTGGGGTCTTCCCACTCGGGCGCAATGGCCGGGCACTGGCGCGCGGGCGTGGTGAAGCGGGCGTTGGGGTGCGCGGCCGGTTCCTTGCCGTTCCGGTCCCACTCTTTGCCCTTCCAGTCAATAATTTTACCGGCCGGCGCGTCGTGGCCGATGGCTTCCCACCAGATGTCCTTGTCCTCGGTGAGCGCCACATTGGTGAAAATGGTGTTTTTCAGTACGGTCTTCATTGCATTGGGGTTGCTTTGCGGCGAGGTGCCTGGCGCCACGCCAAAGAAGCCGGCCTCGGGATTGATGGCGTACAGGCGGCCGTCCGCGCCGAACTTCATCCAGGCGATGTCGTCGCCCACGGTCTCGACCTTCCACCCGGGAATAGTGGGGATGAGCATGGCGAGGTTGGTTTTGCCGCAGGCTGAAGGGAAAGCCGCGGCCACGAACCTACGTTCGCCTTCGGGTGACGTGATGGCCAGAATGAGCATGTGCTCCGCGAGCCAGCCTTCTTCGCGCGCCATCACCGAAGCGATGCGCAGGGCAAAGCACTTTTTCCCGAGCAGGGCATTGCCGCCGTAGCCCGAGCCGTAGGACCAGATGGTCCGCTCTTCGGGGAAGTGTGAAATGTATTTCTTTTCGATGGGAGCACAGGGCCAGCCCGCGTCCTTTTCACCGGGCGCGAGCGGCTTTCCGATGGAGTGCATGCAGGGGATGAATTCACCGTTGCCCAGAACGTCGAGGACCTTGCCGCCTACCCGTGTCATGATGTGCATGTTGATGACAACATAGGGGGAATCCGTGATTTCCACGCCGATTTTTGAGATGGGGGAGCCCACGGGGCCCATGCTGAAGGGGATGACATACAGGGTGCGGCCGGCCATGCAGCCGGAGTAGAGACCGCGCATGGTCTTCTTGAGTTCCACGGGGTCAATCCAGTTGTTGGTAGGCCCGGCTTCGTCCTTTGTACGCGAGGCGATATACGTGCGGTCTTCGACGCGCGCCACATCGGACGGCTCGCTGCGGAAAAGCAAGCAGTTAGGCAGTTTGGATTGGTTCAAAGGAATGGCCAGTCCTTCTTTTACCATCAGCGCGGCCAACCGGTCGTACTCTTCTTTGGAACCGTTGCACCAGTAAACATCGGTGGGTTTGCAGAGGCTGCGCATTTCCTCCACCCATTGTTGCAGTTTTGCGTTTTGGGTCATCTATTTTCTCCTTTTGGTTTTTTCCGGGCACAAAAATAGCCAGCGGTGTCGCGTAAGGCAGACGCTGGCTGACGCAATTCTTGGATTAGCTATGTTTTCGCTTGTTCACTCGATGAAAAAATAACTTCAAAAGAAAATAAGGGCAAGGGTTTTGTGGAAGAAAGGGTCGCGAGAGGGTCAGAAGGGCAGAGGGTCAAAGGGTCAGAGTAGTTTTGAAGTCACGTGACTTCACTTCTTTACTTTGACCCTCTGACCCTTTGGCCCTTTGACTTTTCTCCCTTCATTTCGCTTAAAATCTTTTTGTATACACATGGCAATACGGACTTCCACCGGTCTTGGCGTAGTAGTCCTGATGATGCTCTTCCGCCGGCCAGAAGGGGCCCACGGGTGTCACTTCCGTTACGACCTTCAGCCCTTTTCCTTTCAAAATACCGATTAGTTTTTCAGCGGTCTTTTTCTGTTCGTCATCCATGTAAAAGATAGCTGAACGGTACTGGAGCCCGATGTCCGGCCCCTGCCGGTTGACCTGCGTCGGGTCATGCGTCTCAAAAAAGACTTTTGCCAGGGTTTCGTAATCCGTCTTTTTCGGATCGTACAGGACTTCCACGGCTTCGGCATGGCCGGTCTTTCCGGTGCAGACCTGCTCATAGGTGGGGTGGTCCGTGCGGCCGCCGGTATAACCGACGCGGGCGTAGAGGACACCGTTGGCTTTCTTCATATAATACTCGACGCCCCAAAAGCAGCCGGAGGCGAACAGGGCGCGTTGGGCTGGGACAAAGGTCATGGAAATGGAGTTTACGCAGTGGCGCGTGTTCTTCGGAGTCAGCTTTTCACCGGTGAACACGTGGCCCAGATGGGCGCCGCAGTTGGTGCAGAGGATTTCGGTGCGCGCTCCGTCCGCGTCGGTCTGGCGTTTGATTGCGCCATGGATTTCGTCGTCAAAGCTGGGCCATCCGCACTGCGAATCGAATTTGTCTTTGGAATAATAGAGCGGTGCGTCACAACGTTTGCAGCGATAGATCCCGTCTGATTTGAAGTTCCAGTATTGGCCCTTAAAGGGGGCTTCGGTACCTTTGTTTAAAATGACACGCGCCTCTTCCGGAGTGAGGGAATTGTAGTGCGGTTCGTCGTTATCACGGTTCTTTGATTCACCCATAAGAGAGATCCCTGTGAAAAGAAGAACGGCCAGGAGGATGACGTATGTCGTTTTCATACGTAAAAGATACAAAACACTGCCGGAGTTCAGGGCGCTTGCTTTGTCTGTCCGTTTCAGGACAGACAAAAATTAATGGTAGCGCCTTTGCCTTGTTCGCCTTCGGCCCAGACGTTGCCTCCGTGTCGAACGGCAATCCTTTGCACAATGGCAAGGCCGATACCCGTTCCCTTGAATTCCTTCTGCGAATGCAGCCGCTGAAAAGGCGTGAACATCCGGTCCGCATCTTTCTGGTTGAACCCCACGCCGTTATCGCGGATGAAGTAACACTCCCGGCCGTCTTTTTCGAGCGCGCCGAATTCGATATGCGCGTCCGTCCGGGTGGAGGTGAATTTCCATGCATTGCGGATGAGGTTTTCCAGCAGAATACGGATAAGCCCCGGGTCCCCGTTGGCCGTCAGACCGGGTTTGACGTCGAATCGAACCTTTCGGGATGTATCGGAAGATTTCAACTCCTCCATAAAGTTTCCGGCTATTTCACTTAAATGGATTTCTTCGTTATTCATGGACTGCCGGGAAGTGGACGATAACGTCATCAGGTCCGTGATGACTTGCGCCATGCGGTTTGCGGAGGACATAATATGATTCAACGCCACTTTGGCGTCTTTATTCAATGCGGGCCCGGAGTCGGTGGCCAAAATCTCGGCGCAGAGGAGGATGGAGTGCAACGGGTTGCGCAGATCGTGGGCAACGGAATAAGAAAAGGCCTCCAGTTCCTTGTTCATGTGGGCCATCTCCATCGCATGCTGTTCGAGCGCCCGCTTGTCCTGCTGCCGGATAATGGCCACACCCACCATGTCCGTCACCACTTTCATGAGGGAAAGCTCATCGTCGGTGAATGTTTCGCGGCTTTGCGTGCCAAAGGAAAGCGTACCGATGACCTTGCCGTCTACGGATACGAGCGGATGGCAGGCGTAGGCCTTGACGTTATGGGGTTTGACCGGGTCGGCGTCGTAGTCCAACCATTCGATTCGCTGCGCCTCCTGGGCCGGGATGCCCGCATACGTATTGAGATGGAATTTGCCGGTTTTTTCATCGGCCAGAAAGTTGGAAAAAGTATGGCAGTCCAGACGCGTCATGACATTTTGGCAAAGCGTTTCGACGGCCTTCTGGGGTTCCTGTGTCTGTAAGAGTTCGTTGGCCGTTTTGGCGATCAGCTCGAAACGGCTGGCGCTGTGCCCCAGAGCTTCTTCGGTCCGTTTGCGTTCCGAGACTTTCCGGGTCAAATCGTCACGCGAAGCGGTAATCGTCTTTAAATTGGCCGTCATTTTGTCAAAGCTGCGGGAAAGCTGGCCGATTTCATCTTTACTGTTTGTCCCGACCTGGTAATCCAGGTTCCCGCTCCCGATTATTTCTGCGCCTTTTGAAAGCCTTTTTATGGGCTGGGAAATGGATTGGGTCATGAAATAAACAATGACGGTGATCAAGGCTAGCATCATACCCAGGATCCACTGGAATAAATGCTTCAAATTTGTCACGGACACAAAGGCTTCCTCGCTGTCTATCTTGGCCACGAGCCCCCATCCAAGGGATGGCATGTACCTCCAGGCTGCGATGACTTTACGACCCCGGTAATCGATGGATGGGGCCACTCCGGTCTCGCCGAGAACGGCTCTTTGCACGGGAATGGCTATCGTATCCCCGATGCGGATACGTTTGTAAAGTATGGAGGTGGAATCTTTCCTTAAAGGGTTTAAATACACGATTTCGTTGCCGGACTTTTTTCCGATAAGCACCTC
>JAZDKP010000013.1:0-20552 GCA_043802925.1 Fibrobacterota bacterium
AATTACAAGGGGGTAGGTTATACACTACATGCGCTTTTAGAGGGCAATTCGTGAATGCGATTAAATATCGCATCTTTTAGGCTAAAGATTTCTGAAAATTGATGGGGATTGTCGAACTTGGGTTAACACGCAAAAATGTCCTTCTGAAGAATTCAGAGGAACCCAGCTCCTGTTTTGCGGTGATGCCCAAACTATCGGAAGGCCGTAATATGTTGAGATTTATCTTCCCGCCGACATCGGTGATACCGCACCCTTTGTCCGCAGGAAGACCACCGGTGTAGATGACGATGTTATGAAAATTCTCGAGATCGAAAATCGCCGGACCCCCGCCGGGCCTGCCGGTGACAGGAACATCTTCGACATTGACGGGGCTTGCCGGCACGCCTCCCGCCGTCGCCTCGACGCCCCTGAAACGGAATGATTCATGGTAATTGGAGATGTCGGCCAGGCCGTAAGGATCAACGCTCTGCTGGCTGAGTGACGGTACCAGATTAATGGCCCGCGTAACCGACATTTGCGAGGGATCGACGATTCTGGATTGTTCGCCTGTCACCTTCTGAAGAAGGTCCCCTTTTTTTCCCGTAATAATGATTTTATCCAGGGTAATGTGCGAAGTATCTGCCCCAGATTGATCAAGGGAGTCCCGCTCCGGTCCGGCCATGCAAACAGTCGTGATTAAAAGGATGAATGGTGACAAACACCGAAAGCGGATGAAGGCGGAAACCAGCATCATACAAGCTCCTCTTTTTTTTATGGATAGGTGGTAATTTTGGATTTCTTATTATATATGTATACGTATTGGTGGGCCAAATGGGACATTTCCTGATTCTGTTTTTGAGTAGATACCCACGGGCTTACGTCCGTGGTCTTCAGCACGCTTTTGATAAAACCAGTAATTCTGGGCGTTGCCGGGACGCGGAAGCCTCCTGACAGATTACGGACAGGAAATTTTCCGCTTTTACCGTACGCTGGAAGCGGAATACCGGCGCATGATCGCCAAAGGCGGTCCTGTCGTTGAACGACTGGGCAATACCGTGCGTACCCTGGACAGGCTCACTTTTAAGATCAGCGCGCGAAGCCAGTTTCTGGGAACCGTGGAACACCTGGGTGACTTCAGTGTTGACAAGCCCCACGGCCAGCGTATCGGCGAAAATATGCGCCTGGTGCCCTCCTCATGCGGGAAGGGGTGAATGCACTCGGTCTTAAAGTGGGCATGCCTGCCATTTCCTTGTTCAAAGCGACCGCACCGATACTGGCCTGCGGAGATACACCGCCTCGAACCAGCGTGACTAATTGCCTATCCGGCACTGTTACGGAAGTCCGGAAAGGCCGCGTCAATGCGGAGGTCAAACTTGAATTGGGAAAAAACCGTATTCTTACAACGATGGTTACGTTAGGCAGTATTACAGAATCTTCAGATTAAAAAAGAACCGCCGTCTTTACTGCATTATTCCGCCATCCCAAATCCTTATTGCCCTTGAATAAATCCAACACTGGTTTGTTATTGCATTCCTGCAATGATCTCTTGCCATATACCACAACATTACAGCAAATAAACCGCTAAAAAAGTCGTATTTTGCCTTATTTGATAGAAAAACAGAAGTTAAGCCTTTGGCATGGAATTTGATTTATCATATTGACAGGTATTGGTAAAGAAACTTCAACCGAGGAAAGCAAGAAATAGGGGAGAATAGCAAATGGTTTATATTGCGGATGAAACGCTCGAAAAAATCCCGAAAGAAGATGTTCCTTATCTTGACCTGACCACTTGGCTCTTGGACATAGGAAACCGCAAGGGAATCATCCGCAACTTGAAAAGAAGCAATAGGCCAAGGGGAATACCATGGACATACTGGTTAACCATGACGAAAAAGCGCTCAAATTTTTTTGCGTAATGGAAGGGCATGAATGCGCAATGGTCATACGCACAATAATTTTATAGAGGGGCTTGCCATGACTTTTTACAGCATTTTATTCATCACCTTTCTCACGGGCCTGGCTTTTCTTTCCGGCTGCAACCGGTTCGCCTGCCAAGAGGCCGCCTATCAGCCTTATCTGTACGACAACGTGGCTTATCTGGACACTGTGGACAACGGCTTTTCAAAAGGATGGCGCGGCCATGAACGCTCGGATCCCGGCGCATGGTTCGATGTCCATATGCATATTGCGCGGGCCTGCAGCACCGAGGCGCTGGCAAAAGAGGCCGTTGGCTTCTGGCGGAAGCAGTTTAACGCCTATGACTGGGCCGGTGGCGCAATCATGGCCTTCCCGGGGTCCGGCATTTTCGATTACGTCAAAACGGACTCCACCGTGGCGGTCTATTTACGGCTCACCTACAATAACCCGGACGTAAAGCTCGTGGATTCCCTTTTCCGGCTGGGGAAAATCCACGGGATCAAGCTCCACATGCGGCCCATTTACGAGAAGGGGCTGGATTATAAAATCATGGACAACGACGCCTGGCACGCGGTTTACGCCAAGTGCGGGGCACTGGGTATCCCCATCATTTTGCACCTGAACCAGCGCTTGACCGACCCCGAATTGGTGCATGGCGTGGACAAAGGGGATGCCTGGAAGAAGCTGGACTATACCAACGCGGATGTGCTGAAATGGTTTGAAGGGGTGGCCAGCCGACATGCCAATACCCACATCATTTTAGCGCATTTCAATTTCATGGGGTACGGCCCGCTCGGGGCGCTTCTGGACCGCCATCCCAATGTATACACGGACGGGTCATCGGCCTGGAGTATTGGACCTTACCATCACCTGACGCCTTCTGAAATCGAAACCATCCGAGCCTTTGCCATTCGTTACCAGGACCGGCTTATCTTTGGCACGGATTTCAGCTTCCATGTTCCCAAGCCGGACGAGAATATCCCCTACTGGCTGAATTTCTATGCTGGGTATATCCGTTTTATCATGCAGCTGGAACTACCCGCGTCCGTGCTTTCGAAGATTGCCTACAAGAACGCGCTCAAGGTGTTGAACATGAAGAAGTGGTTTGAGGCGTTTTAATCACTGTAACGCCCGGATGTTCCGAAAAGTGTACGACAAATTCAATAAACGTCCCCCCTCTCCTTGTGAGGAGAGGGGGAATAGGGGAGTCGAGGCGGCTATTTCTTCTTGATGGCTTCGGACGGGCAGGAATCCACACAGGTGCCGCAGTCGGTGCAGGCCGCAGCGTCGATTTTATAGATGGGATCGCCTTCGGTGATGGCATTTTCGGGGCACTCGGGCAGGCAGGCGCCGCAACCGGCGCAATCGTTGGTGATGAAATGGGGCATGTTCTTCTCCTTGAAAAAGGGTTAATCGTTTGCTTTTTTAAAACGGCTTAAAAAATACCTCTTTTCACAAGTAAAAAACAATACAAACCCATGGATAAAGCCAATCCTGCAAGCAGGAGCGCCCGTACAGGGGCGGGCGTCAGGGTGATGCGCGTTTCCTTGACCCGGCTCTGCCAGGGCGCTTCCCTTAAGCCTGTGCTCAACAGTATGGATAAAAATTATTCCTGCGTGTCGCGGCGTTTGGCCAGTTCAATCTTTTCTTCGATGGTTTTGAGCCGCGACTGGCTTTTTTCTTTGGACGCTTCAAATTTGCGCTCGAGATCCTCTTTCCGGCTCTTTTGCTTTTGCAGGAAATTGTTGAATTCCGCGGGGCCTTTTTTGAACTCCTCGCAGTGGAGAATGGTGCCGAGGTCCTGGCTGAGGGTCAGCACGGCCTTGCAGCAGGGGCATTTGACGGTGAGCGTTTCCATGAAGGGCCTCTTGAGAACAGAATTATTTGAGTAATTTATTTGCTGAGATAAGAACCCTGTCCGTCAGATCGACGCATTTTTTTGCCATGGAAATATCGGGTTCAAAATCCGGTAGCACGGAACCCAGTGGATACTTTGAGGGCAGGTAAATGGCATCCAGGAGGTCGCAGTCTTCGTCCTTAAGATCGGTGTCGAAACCTCCTTTGAGGAGAAGGTTTTTTAATTCCATGATGCTGTGGGTCTTTACAAGGTGCATTCCGGAATGCAAGACCATGGATTTAAGCGCCTTTTCCGCGGACTGCTGAGCGTTCTGCAGGCATGCGTTCCAATGACCGTTTTCAAGACAAAGTTCGGCTACCGCCCTGTTTTCCATCGCATATTTCAACCAGATGCGCGCATCATCGTTCAAACAGCACCTTGCCTTTTTCGATTTCAAAAAGAAATTGGCTTTCACCATACATCCGGAGAGGAACGATGTCAATGGGAATGGATTCCGCGATGGAACGGGTCATCCGGCGGTACTTCAGCGCAAGGGGCAGGTAGGATTCATCGCTTTCCTGAAAGACGGCCACATCCATATCGTTCGGTTCCGATGAATGGATGAAAGATCCGAATACCACGACCTTGCGGATTTCTCCGGCAGGCCGAAGACAGTCCGCGAGTCTTGCATAAACCCTATTTTTAACTTCGTCAGTAAATGTCATAAGAGTAATTTATTTGTTTTCCAGTCTGAAATCAAACCTTTTATCCGAATCCGCTCTCCTGAGCCTGGAAATTGTCTCCGTCGTCCCGGTTCTGGATGACGTCAATAAACGTGGTCGCCTGTTCCATATGCAGGAAAAACCGTTCGAGGAGTGACGCCAGGCCCGGTTCGTCCATGGGGATATTAAGGGGGGCGTAGTAGGCGCGGTCGTCGTCGGTGAGGACCGGATCCTTTTTGTTGCCCGATATGCCCACACGGCCGATGCGGCCCAGGTAATCGGACAGGTGGACGAGGGCGGCCAGGGGCCTGTGTTTTTCCGCAAGATAAGGCTGGTGGTGGAACTCGATGGCCTCCACGATGGGGAGTGGCAGGTTCCACTTGTTGGCGAGCCAGCCGCCGATGCGGTCGTGCGTGGTGGCGAGCACGGTGGTCTCGGCCGAGAGCAGGTCCTCGTCATCAAGGTGCACGCGGTCCATGATTTCCAAAAAGTCGTCGTGGCAGTACTGGTTGATGACCACCTTGCCCAGGTCGTGCAGGAGGCCGGCGGTGAAGGATTCGGTCGTGTAGCGCGGCTGGTAGGTGCGGCAGAGCATTTGCGTGCCCACGCCCACGGAAATGGCGTGCTCCCAGAACAGGGTGAGGTCGAAATAGCGGTTTTCACCCGGGGACTTGAAGGCCTCCAGTACGGAGACGGAAAGGCCCATGTCTTTGACCGCCTCAAAACCCATGACTACGATGGCTTCGTCCACGGTGCCCACCTGGCGCTGGCGGCCGTAATAGACGCTGTTGGCGAGTTTGAGGATTTTGGCGGTCAGCACCTGGTCGCTCTGGATGAGCGAGGCGAGTGAACGCGCTGAGGTGCGCGGATTGTCAACAAGTTCCATTATTTTGGAGACCACGGTCGGGAGCGTGGGGAGGCCGATGACCTTTTCCGCGATAAACCGGAGCTTTTCGGCCTTGCCGAGGCTGGCCGTGGTGCGGCGCCCGGCAATAAGGGAGGGGCGGGGGATGGGGGTCACGCGTTGATGTCTATCAGTCCGCCGCCGCTGCGGCGGGGGCGCTTGCCGGGTCCGGCGGGGTTCTCGTCTTTGGGCTTTTCACGCTTCTTTTTTTTCCCGGAGGATTCCTTTTCGTGCTTTTCGCGCTCAACCCGTTTTTCACGCGCCTCTTTGGTTTCTTCGGTGATTTGCTCCTTGAGCGCGTCCTCCTGGGCCTTTTTCATCTGGTTGAGGTAGGCGTCATCCTGCGGTTGGTTGACCAGCCGCGCCTGTATCTTTTCCGTGGGTTGCTGGCGGTAGAGGCTGTCCTGAAATTCGATGACCTGCATACGGCCCTCCAAGCGCTATTCGTTAATGCGCCGGACAAGACGGCTGCGGAGCTTGATGATGGCTTTGGAGTGGATTTGCGAGACGCGGGACTCGGAAATGTTCAGCACCTCGCCGATTTCCTTTAACGTGAGTTCTTCGTAATGGTACAGGGCAATGACGAGTTTTTCCTTTTCCGGGAGCGCGGCGATGGACTCCTTGAGGATGCGCTTGGTTTCCTCAAAGCCCAGTTCCTTGAGCGGGTTAGTGCCCTGCGGGTCCTCGATGACGTCCATGATTTTGAGCGACTTGCTGTCGCCGCTTTGGTCCTCGCGCGACTCATCGAGCGAGAGGATGGTGGTGGGGGTGACGTCCGAGAGCATTTCTTCGAACTCGGTGATGGTGAGGCCCAGCTCCGCGGCCACTTCGTCGTCGTAGGCCATGCGGCCGAGGTCGTTTTCAAGCTTGGAATAGGCTTTTTGGAGGGCGCGGGACTTTTGGCGCACGGAACGGGGCACCCAGTCGAGGGCGCGCAGTTCGTCGAGGATGGCGCCGCGGATTTTGTGTGTGGCAAAGGTCTCGAACTTGACCTCGCGCGCCGGATCAAAGGCCTCCACGGCCTTGATGAGCCCCATGACGCCGGAACTGATGAGGTCGTTGACTTCCACGCTTTTGGGCAGGTTGATGGCCATGCGCTGGGCCGTGTACTTGACAACCGGGGCATACTCGACCAGGAGCTTGTCCTTGGCGGTCTTGCTCCGCGTCTCGATGTATTCCTGCCAGACTTTTTCAATGCCCATTTGCTAGCCTTTATGCCTTGCGTTCAAGACGGCTCTTTTTCAGGTCCGCGTTCTTGTCGGCCGAGAACCCGTCGAGGAGGCCGCCTTCCCAGGTCTCGTACTTTTTGTCTTCCATGGCGTTCATCACGGCCTTGAGCACGATGTCGGAAAGGACAATGCCCAACAGCCAGAAAATAACATATCCGATGAAGGCTTTCAACACAATCATCGGCAGGTGCGCGAGCGTGAAGCTGTCGGACGAGAAAATACCCGCAATCAGGAGCACGAAGAAGACAAACAGGCTCAGGAATTGCGCGATGCGCTTAGAGAGGCTGGCCATGGTCATTGTCCTGTCTGAAGATTTTCACGAACCGGTCAAAGAAACCCGGTTTGGATTCGGACACGGCGCCTGTGAGGCGGAGCACGATGCGTGAAAGGGCCCTGGCAAAGGGGCTGTTCGGTTCCGAAAGCGCTACCGGAGATTGGCGGAGCACGGCCAGTCCCACGCTTTTATCGAGGGGCAGCGCGCCGAGCCAGAACGGGGAGCGGCGGAGGAAACGGCGGGTGAGGAGCGCGATTTTACGGAAGACCTCTTCACCCTCGCGGTCGCTTTTGACCATGTTGGAGACAATGTGGATGTCGCGTCCGCCGGTGCCCACGATGAGCTTGATGGTTGCGTAGGCGTCCGCGAGCGACGAGGGCTCGGGGGTCACGACGACAATCTGTTTCTGGGCCGCGCTGACGAAGGCGCGGACCGTGCGCGAAATACCCGCGCCGGTGTCGAAAATGAGATAGTCGCAGGCCTGTTCCAGCCGCGCGAGGTCCTTCATCAGCGTCAGAAGCGTGACGGAATCAAGGTTGGCCATCTTTTCCATGCCGGAGCCCGCGGGTACGATTGAAAGGCCGCAGGGGCCGGACACAAGGACCTCCTCGAGCGGAATGCGGCCCTCGACCACGTCAAGGAGGGTATAGCGCGGGTTGATGCCGAAGAGGATATTGACGTTGGCGAGCCCCAGGTCCGCGTCAAAGAGAATGACCTTTTTGCCCGCCTTGGCGAGCAGGAGCGCGAGGTTGATGCTGAAGTTGGTTTTGCCCACCCCGCCTTTGCCCGAGGTGACCGCCACGGTCACGCAGCCCGTGCCCCGCTTCTCCATCCGCTCCTCGAGCAGGAGGGTATCGATGCGCGAGGCGGGTATTTCAGCCGCGGCGAGCCGCCGCAGCCCGAGCGCCTGGTCTCTCATGCCAGGCCTCCGCCGACAACGAGGTTGGCCAATGCGTGCGCGTCGGCGAGGCAGATGTCGTCGGGTACGTTTTGGCCGGTGGTGATGTACGAAACCGGTTTTTCCGCTTCGCACACGGTATTGAAGATGGGGCCGTAGCTCAAGGTTTCGTCGAGTTTTGTAAAGAGCAGGCGGTGGAATCCGACCTCGCCGTATTTGCGGAGGATGGACGTGATGTCGCCCGGTTTGGTGGTCATGGAAAGGACGAGGTGCACCTCGTGCGGCTCCGCGGCCATGAGGGTGCGGCGCAGGTCGCTCATGTGGTCCGCGTTGCGCTGGCTGCGGCCCGCGGTGTCAATGAACACGATGTCGAAGTTGCGGAACTTGGCGAGCGCGGCCTCCATTTCGTCGTCCGTGAAGACGATTTCGAGGGGGATGTCCGCGATGGAGGCGAAGGCCTGAATCTGCTCGATGGCCGCGATGCGGTAGTTGTCGGCTGCGATCAACGCCACCTTCCATTTTTCCTTGAGCTTGAAGTGCGAGGCGAGCTTGGCGATGGAGGTGGTCTTGCCCACGCCCGTGGGGCCCACGAGCGCTACGCGCCGGGCCTCGCCGTTCATGCTTTTACGAAGTGGGCCCGAGACCTGCATTTGTGAGGACACGGTTGAAAAGAGCTGTTTGCGGAGCGCGACATCGTTGTCCGGGCCGGCGTCGCACCGGAGCGCGGAAACGAGCGCGAGCGCGTGGGCGGGCGCGACCTCGTTCTGCTCGAGCATTTCCCGAAGCGCGCGCAGCGGTTTGGGCAGCCCGTCGTCAGGCGCCGCGGTCTGCATGCGTTCGGCGATGGAATAGACGGCGTTGCGCATTTTATCGAGGTCGTTTGTGAGTGTGCCAAAGCCGGTGTTGTCTTCTTCCAGGGGGTTTGCGGGCGGGGCGGACGGCGTGATGACGGGCTGGGCCGGGAGGGCGGGCGCAGCGAAATGGTCAAAGCGGGGTGCGTCCGTGCGCGTGCGGCGACGGGCGGGCGGCGCGGCGTCAGCCACGGCCGTGGCCGATGCCGGCGCAGGCGCGGCTTCGGCGGGCCTGCGTGCGGCCGCAACGGCCTTCAGTTTGCGGGGGGAGTAGGTGGCCACGGCTTTTTCTGCGGCCGGCGCCGCGGTTTCGAGGGTGGTTTCGGGGCGGGCAAAGGAGGCCTCGTCCAGCGCGGCCGTGACCTCGTACTTTTCCCTGCCAAAGGCGGAGAGGAGGGAGCCGCTCACTTTTTTGGTGTTGAGGATGACGGCCCCGGGCCCGAGTTCGGCCTTGACCAGGAGCAGCGCTTCCTTCATCGTGTCGGCTTTGAATTTTTTGATCTTCATGGTGTCACCGCCTTGTTATTTGTCTTCGACTTTGATCATTCCGATGGAACGGATGTTGACGCCCGGCGCAATTTCATTGTACGACAGCACCGAGACGCCCGGGTGCGCGGCCTCAATGAGGCGGCGGAACTGCGAGCGCACAAGCGGCGAGGTGAGGATCAGGGGCTGCTCGTTCAACGACATGACGCGGAGGGCCTCGGCGCCGGCGCTGTCGATGATGCGCGAGGCCATTTCGGGGCGCAGGACCAGCTTGTTGCCGCGTTCGGTGTGTTGCATGGAGACCTCCAGCAGCTGCTCCAGCTTGGGCTCGAGCGTGAGGACGCTGATGGCGCCGTTGGCGTCCTTGACCTGGTCGCAAATCTGCCGCGAGAGGCCGTCCCGCACGTATTCGGTGAGCACATCCACGTCCTTGGTCTTGTCCACGTGATCCGAGAGGATTTCGAGGATGGTCGAGAGGTCGCGGATGGAGACGCGCTCCTTGAGCAGGTTTTGCAGCACCTTCTGGACCTCGCCGTGGGCGAGTTTGCCGGGGATGAGCTCCTCGACCACGGTCGGGCTGCTCTCCTTGACATTGTTAATGAGCGTCTTGACGTCCTGGCGTGAGACGATTTCGGACGCGTGATTTTTGATGATCTCGGTGATGTGCGTGGCGATGACCGCGGGGAGTTCCACCACCGTGTAGCCCGCGAGCTCGGCCTCCTCCTTTTGCGACTCGGTGATCCAGAGCGCGGGCAGGCCAAAGGCGGGTTCCGTGGTCTTGATGCCGCGGATTTGTTTGGCCACGTTGCCCGGGTTCATGGCAAGATAGGAGCCGCTCATGAGTTCGCCGCGCGCAATCGCGACGTTCTTTATCTTAATGCGGTACTCGTTCGGCTTGAGCTGGATGTTGTCGCGGATGCGGATGGGGGGCACAATGATGCCCATTTCCGTGGCGCACTGCCGGCGGATCATGGTAATACGCTCGAGCAGGTCCCCGCCCTGGGCGATGTCCACGAGCGGGATGAGGCCGTAGCCGATTTCCATCTCCATCTGGTCGATGTTCAGGTAGTCCTCAATCTTTTCCTCGCCCTTTTTGGCGTCCTTTTCCGGGAGCGCGGTGGTTTCGGGTTTTTCCTTCAGCAGCCCCTTCTTGACCGCAAAGCCCGCGGTTCCCGCAAAAACGGAGAGCGCGAGGAAGGGGAGGAAGGGGAAGCCGGGCACGATTGCGAAGAGGCCCATGAGTCCGCTTGCAATAAACAGCGCCTTGGGGCTCTGGAGGAGCTGGCCCGTGATTTCGGAACCGAGGTTGTTGGTGGTGGCTGCGCGCGTCACGATGATGCCCGAGGCCGTGCTTACAATCAGCGCCGGGATCTGCGTGACCAGGCCGTCGCCGATGGTCAGCAGGGTGTAAGTTTTGAGCGATTCGAGGAAATCCATGTTGAGCATGGCGATGCCGATGACAAAACCGCCCAGGACGTTGATGAGCGTGATGATGATGCCGGCCACGGCGTCGCCGCGTACGAACTTGCTCGCGCCGTCCATGGCGCCGTAAAAGTCGGCCTCGCGGCGGATGGTGTCGCGGCGTTCGCGCGCCTCGGCCTCGTTGATGAGGCCGGAGTTCAGGTCCGCGTCCACGGCCATCTGCTTGCCGGGCATGGCGTCCAACGTAAAACGCGCGGCCACTTCGGCGATGCGCGTGGCGCCCTTGGTGATGACCACGAACTGGATAATGACCAGGATGATGAAGATGATGAAGCCCACGATGACGTTGCCCTTGGTGACAAAGGAGCCGAAGGCGTTGATGACTTCGCCCGCGTTGGCCTCGGTGAGGATGAGGCGGGTGCTGGCCACGTTGAGGCCCAGGCGGAAGAGCGTGATGACCAGGAGCAGGCCCGGGAACACGGAAAAGTCCGTGGTCTTTTTGGTATACATGGAGACCATGAGCACCACGATGGAGAGCGAGATGTTGGCCGAGAGCAGGATGTCGAGGAAGAAAGTGGGCAGCGGGATGAGCATGAGCACGAGCACGCCGACGACACCCGCGGCAACGAGGTAATCGTTGTTCTTGAGCAGCTTGACGACAAAGCCCTGTGATCTCTCTATGGCTTCCACGTTTTCTCCCGTATATCCCGTACAGAAGGAACTTTTATCTTTTGTTTTATGCTACCACGTACCCACGTTCACCGAAATCGCCTCCGGGTTCTCAAGCGGCAGGTCCACGGACAGGATCATGATTTGCGCGCCTGAGGCCGCATCGAGCGCCAGGATCCGGTTGTTGTTGTAATCGGCCACCCACACGACTTTCTGGAGGTGGCGGCTGTCGATGTTATAGTCGATGGCAAGCGAGCGCGGCTGTGTGAGTGCGAGCCCGTTCCCGGACAACACGGTGCAGTAGCCACCGGTTGCGGCCCCGGTCACGGTTGTGTAGGCCGGCAGGGGCGTGGTACCGACCCAGAAACTGAGGCGCAGAAGGCGGCTGCTCCGGGAGTCCGCAACCCAGCAGTAGGGCTCCTCCTGGTCCGCGAAAATGTAGGGTGTTTTGCAGCTGTCAATGATGGCGAGGAGCGTGTCGGTGCGCGCGTCCGCAACAAGGATTCGCGCGTCGTCGCCGATCCAGAGGATGTTGTTGCGCGTATCCACGGAGATGGATTTGACCGAGGCCAGGGAGTCCCACGCGGCAAAGCCGTTGCGGCGGAGCGTGTCGTGCACCACCCCGCTGACCACGTGGACCACGAACTTGCGGACGATGCCGCCCGAGACCGTGCTCACCGCGGCCCAGAAATCGTCGAGGTTGTACTGGTAGCAACCCACGGCTTCGATGCGGCCGTCAGCTGCGGCGTAGCTCTGCGAGACCTGGCCGGTGAAGGTGACCTTCTTGACCGCGTTGCTGTCGATGACATAGGCCACGTTATAGGTCATGTTGAGGGAGAGGCCCGTGAGGTTGCTGCCAAAGCCGCCAATGGATCGGACCACCCGGCCGTCATCGTCCGTGATGAAGACCGTGTCGGAATAGTTCTTGCCCGTGCCTGCGACGTAGGAACGGAGGGTGCGATCCACAATCCAGGTCGCTTCGGTGCCCGTGGAACGGTCCGAGGCGAGCACGGAGAGGAACTTGACCTGTTGAAAGCGGATGAGCGAGAAAAGCTTGCGGCCCGCAGCGGTCAGCTTGCTGACCATGGAGACGCCATTGGGCCCGTAGGTGGAGGCGACCCAGAGCGAGTGCACTTCGCTGTAGACCACAACCTCGAACGGGTAGCGCGAAATGCCGCCTCTGCCGTCCTCAATGCGGAGGAAGCCCTGGAAAAAAGTGTCGCTGGACCAGCCGTTGAAGACCCAGAGGCTGTCCATGGCGCTGTCCGGGTTGGCGTGCACGGTAAGCGGCAGCCCTTCAATGAAGAACTTCGGCTTGTCGCCGAGGTCGATATCGCGGGTCCAGACCTTGAGCGAGCACTTGATGGTCGGGTTCATGTGCATGCGGATGATGTTCAGGGAATCCGCGTCCTGCTTCCTCGCAATGGGGATGCTGTTCATCTTGATGGTGTCGTAGTCGGGCGCGTGGTTGACGAGGTAGATAATCTCCTTGTTCGAAATCTCGTTGTTGTTCTGAAAGGTCATATAAAGGGTGTCGTGGTTGTTTAAATCGTAATAGACCGAATTGATGTTGTTCCAGTCGACCGAAAGGGTGTCGGTGGTAATTGCGCGGGTGCCGTATTTCTGCGACGCCTGTTCCACAATGCGCCCTTTGGTGTGCCATTCAATGGTGGCTTCATCGACCGGACTTGAAAAGACCGCATAGACCTTGATGGGGGAACCCATGAAAGTCGACCGTTCAGCCCGGATTGTTACATACGGAGCCACCCCTGTTCCGGTTGGCTTTTTCGTGGCGCAGCCGGGCAACATGCAAAGCATTCCAAAAACAACGAAAATTGCGAATTTAACATTTTTCATAAAATTACCGAATTTAAGCAACTTTCTCTTTTAGCTTATATACATAGGCAAGAATTTCAGCAATCGGGGTAAAATATTCACCCGGAATTTCTGTCCCGATTTCAATGACATCATACATGGCGCGGGCCAGGGGCTTGTCTTCCACGATTGGAATTCCGTGCTCTTTTGCTATTTCTCGGATGCGCTCCGCATTCTTACGCTTTCCTTTTGCAACCACCATAGGGGCCTTGTCAACGCCCATCTCGTATTTGAGCGCAATGGCGATGAAGGTGGGGTTGGTGAGCACCACCGTGGCCTTGGGGACATCGGACATCATGCGACGCATGGCCATCTCCACCTGCAACGACCGGATTTTTCCTTTAACCAGGGGATCGCCCTCGGTCTGTCTCCGCTCGTCTTTGACTTCCTGTTTTGTCATTCGCATCTGCTTTTCTTGTTTGTACCGTTGGTATATGTAATCAATTATCGCCAATACAAGCAATGCAAGCGCAATTCTTATGCCAACTTTAAAGATTGTGCCAAAAAGCACTTCAAGTATTCCCCCTGCGGATTGGGCCGAGAGGGCCAGCATGAGGGGGATCTCCTTTTTCAGCGTTATATATGCGACCACGACTATAACGATTAACTTTAAAACCTCCCGTGTAACGTCAAACAGCTTGTTCATGGATAACATGTTCTTGAGGCCTGAAAGGGGGTTCAGCTTGCTCAGATTGGGCATGATGGGCTCCGTCGTGAGAAGCCAACCAATCTGCAGGATGTTCACGGCCACGCCCACGACCACCAGAATGAGCAGGATTGGCCCGAGCAGCTTGGCGAACCAGATGCAGCCGACGAAGGTATAATGGTAGACGTTGTTGATGGTGATAGGGGTGCAGGTGGACTCGCGGATGACTTTAATCATCATCTGCGTGATACCGTCGTAAAGTTCCCATCGGTAAATGTAAAGAGCGATAAGGCCGGCTAAAAGGATGGCCACGGAGTTGAGCTCCATGCTTTTGGCCACCTGGCCCTTCTGCCGCGCTTCGCCGCGGCGTCTTCCGGTCGGGGCTTCTGTTTTTTCTTCCTGGTCGGCCATGGCTGATACGCTTTCCTTATGCCATCAGGCGTAGGAGCATGTGGATGTCCCGGTTCATGGTCTGCACCATGCCTTCAAAAAAGGCGAAGAATTGCGGTAAACAGGTCACGATTAGCAGGAAACCCAGGCCGATGCGCAAGGGCAGTCCCACGATGAAGATGTTGAGCTGAGGCGCGGTGCGCGCGATGATGCCCAGGACCGCGGTGGTGATGATGAGCGTGACCACCACGGGCGCGGCAAAGGCCAGGCCCACGTTAAAGATGGCCCCGGTCATGCGGGTCATCTGCCAGGCGATGGGACCGGCGTTAAAACGCACACTCCCGAGCGGGATGATTTCAAAGGCATTGGCCATGGCCATGATGAGCAGCCGGTGACCGCCGAGGATGAGAAACATCACGGAAAAGATCACGGCGTTGAGCTGGGCGATGGGTGTGGTGGAGGTTTCGGTCATGGGGTCGAAGGTTTCGGCAAACGTGAAGGACATCTCCTGGTCCATGATGTAGCTGCCGTATTGGAGAATGGCAAAGATAAGGCTGGCCGCGAATCCCATGGTGATGCCGATGAACAGTTCCTTGGCCACCAGCACGGAAAAGGAGAAGAGCCCGGTGGGGATTTCCAGCACGCGCACCGCCAGCAGCGGAAAAAGGATCATCGTGAGGATGACGGAAAGGCCGAGTTTGACCGTGACCGGCGTGCCCCGCGACCCGAGAATGGGCAGAACCGCAATCATGCTTGTGATGCGCACAAAGGCCATCAAAAAGCAGAGAAGCTGGTCAACGGTCACGTCCGCGACGGTCTGCATCAGTGCCTCACCTCAACATCGGGATCATGTTGAACAGGTTGAGGGTGTAGTCCGAGAACTTGTGAAGCATCCAGGGCATCAGGAGGATCATGACAAGGCCCACGGCCAGAATTTTAGGGATGAAGGTGAGGGTCATCTCGTGGATTTGGGTGACGGCCTGAAAGACGCCCACAATGATGCCCACGAGCAGGCCGATCAGGAGCATGGGACCCGAGATTAGGAGCGTGATGTAAAGCGCGTCGCGCGTGATGTCGATGACCATGGATTCGTTCATGACGGGTCTCCGTTTTTATACGAAACTGATGACAATCTGCTGGACAATAAGGTTCCATCCGTCCACGAGCACGAACAGGATGAGCTTGAGCGGGAGCGAAACCATGACCGGCGGCAGCATCATCATGCCCATGGACATGAGGAGCGAGGCCACGACCATGTCAATGACAAGAAAGGGGATGTAAATGATGAATCCGATGATAAAAGCGGTCTTGAGCTCACTGATGATAAAAGCCGGGATGATCACCGTGTTGGAAAGGTCGTCCACGTTGCGCGGGATGGGCGACTTGGAAATGCGCACAAAGAGGGCGATGTCCTTTTCCTCGGTCTGCTTGAGCATGAAGGTGCGCAAGGGGGCCATGGCTTCGCGGAGCGCGGTCTTGTAATCCAGTTTTTCGGCGAGGTAGGGCTGGAGCGCCTTGTCGTTGATTTGGGTGAATATGGGCATCATGATAAAGAGCGTAAGAAAGAGCGCGAGGCCCACCAGGATCTGGTTACTGGGCATGGTTTGTGTTCCGAGTGCGCGCCGAAGGAACGAGAGCACGATAATGATGCGTGTGAAGGAGGTCATCATCATCAGGATGGAGGGGGCGAGCGTAAGGATCGTGATGAGAAAAATGATCTCAAGCGTGACCGCCGCATCCTGGGGCGCCTTGGCCTGGTCAAAGCCGAACGAAACTTTGGGCAGAATCTGCGGATGCGCGGCGGAAGCGGCAAACATCACGAACAGGCAGAGGAGCGGGAGCAGCCGGATGATATTTTTCATGGCGTCATTCCCCGTCATATTCCCGGGCCGCGGCGTCGACCGACTGCGGGCCTTTTTTCCGGAACCGCGACAGGAAATGGTTGATGGACGAAGAGAAATGGTCCGCGACCTGCGGGGCCGTGGGGCGGTTGTTCTTGAGGATGGCGTCCACGGATTCGCGGTCGCTGAACTCGGCGAGGGTGCGCACCGCGTCCTCGGACACGCCCAGGGCGAGCACGCGGCCCGCCACGCGCACGAGCTGGACGGATTTGCGTGGGCCCAGGGGCGCGATTTCGAGCACCTCGATGCTGCGGGAGGCGCTGCGGCCCTGTCCCGTGCGCTGGTCGATGTTCTTTCGTACGGTCTTGAGGATGAAATAGAGCAGCGCGCCGATGAGCGTGACGTAGAGAATCATTTTGAGCGAAAGCATGACCGCTTCGCGGGAGCCGGATGTCCGGTAAGGCTTGACGTTGGCCGTGTCTTTCACCTGCGCGGGCGCGTCGGCCTCGAGCTCCTTCTGGAGTTTGTCTATGCTGAAGCCGGTGGCGCGGTCCACACCCGCGGAATCGGTTGCGGCAAAGGCCGGGGTAAAAATGAAAAAAGCCAACAGTACGGCAAGGAGTCTGTAATTTCCCATATGTCCCTATCCCATTAAAGACACTTATCCCTATCCCCCGTGTATTCAAGAAGTATGCCAATCCATAACAGAGGGGGGCAAAACTTATAATAATGAATTGAATTACAAGGGAAGGGCGTGAACCGGAGGAATCGGGCCGGGATGCATATATAATAGGTGCGGGAAGAAAGAATTGCCGGGCCGAGGTAAAACATGGAGCGGGTCGATTCAATCCTGATTTTTAAAAGTCTGGAAAGAAAACATAATTTGGAGGGTCTGATATTAACTGAAAAACAGATTTCGCATAAAAAAGCGGGAACTGGTCTGCGGCGGCTTTAATATCGTGAAAGGAACAATATCATGTTTTCCAAAGCCTGCATGGTTGTTGTCATTGTTTCTCAAATTCTCTTTGCGCTGGATTACTCGACAGCGGACAAGTATTTCCCTCAAGACTATACGGCGGAAATCCTGCCGGTATCCAATGGCGAAAGTCTTCTGAATACTGCCGGCACCCATACGCCCGCTTATCAATTGGAACTGTTAAAAGCCCAAGTCGCAGTCCATCTCTACTTTGCACCGCGAATCATGATTGCATCGGGAGTACAAAGAGAACTTCTGATTCAAATGGAAGCCCTCATTAGCGGTTCGGAACTGGACCGTACCAGAGGAGTCATCGTTACGCAACTGAAGCCGTATGAAAGCATGCTGCGTTATGTCATCAATATTTACAAAAGAGGCCAACTCGTCGGCTCTTCGTATGTGCTTTCCTCTTCAACCCCGGTCTGGAAAAATGTTCTGATTATGGCGGATGGTTTTGATCCCGGTAATAAACGAAGCTTTTTAAATCTCATCACGGATCCCAATTACAGCCGATTAATGTCGACGACAAAGCTGTTTGTAAATGATCAACCTGTCGAAACGCCTCTGACCAGAGGATTTACCGTCTGTTTTGTGGATTTTGCCAACGGTGCCGACGATATCAGGAACAATGCCAAAATCTTTCTGAAAATTATCGAAACAATCAATGCGCAGTCAACTTTGAAAATGACAGTCGGCGGTTTCAGCATGGGGGGCGTTGTCTCACGGCTCGCGCTTCTTTATGCTGAAAAACAGCAACTGGCGTGTTCCGATAACATCAATAAATTCATCAGTGTTGATTCGCCGCAGGACGGTGCCTGGATCCCCATGGGTTTTCAGTCCGCCATGGATTTCTTTGTCAATCATCCGAATGATTATACGGATGAACAGGTCGGCGACCTTATGCGGAGTTCATTTGAGAGCGCCATCAAAAGCCCTGCGGCCTTGCAGATGCTCTATAAACATGTTTTGTCTCCCAATGGTGCCGAACACGACAAGTTTTATACTTTTCTGGCCAATATGGGTGATTATCCGCGTAAACCTAAAAAATATGCTGTCGCAAATTCAAACTGGCAGAATCCTTATCCGTCGTTAAAAGAAACCCAGAATTATAAGGCTGCGACAATCAATAATTATGATATTTATGTAACGCCGGAGGAAAGACTTCCGGGCAGTTCAACAGACCTTTTTGGCCCGAATGTCATGCCCGAAGGGACCGGACAAGCCGGAATGATTGGCGATGCGCTCAAACTGAGCAATTTCTTCGGTGTTTCCCATATTGGATGCACGGTCTATGACCCCAAATTCAGACCCACATTCATTCCTGTCGCCTCGGTCTTCGGTCTCGCTAAAAGCACTCCATCCAACCTGATGGATGCCTCCAAGCTAAGCGAACTATGCGCTGCGGGCTATTCAAAATTCAATAAACTTTACCTTCAGTCGAGACGATGCGAGCATATTGAATTTGATCCTGAATATGTTTCCCTTATTATGAATTCGCTTCTGGATTACGGCGGCGTCATCCCGGAATATAAAAGCGACAATTTTGTGACACCGCTTTCAATTACGCTCGGCAATTTGTCCGTTCTGGCCGGAGAGCATCGGACTTATAATGCCCAGAATGACATCTGCGTAACCACACTGTCCCTGCGCGAAAACGCTTTTGTCGATTTGAATGCATCAAAGACCATAACATTCAAACCGGGCTTTTCCGCGGCGGCCGGAGCCTATCTATCAGCAAGAATAACGAATGTCAGCCCGAATGCCGGCAAAATGCGCGGCAATGCATCTGATTCTCTGGATGAAATTGCCGGTCCGGCTCAATTATACCCCAATCTCCCGAATCCTTTCAACCCTCAGACGGTGATACGCTATTCACTGCCAGGCCGCAAAAATATGGAAAAATACGGTGTTCAAATATCCATATTTAACATAGCGGGCAAAGTTGTTCGCAGACTCGTTCAGCAAAAACAGAGTGCGGGCCTGTATTCGGTTGCCTGGGATGCGAAAGACGACAGCGGCATTCGACTGCCGAGCGGGACTTATGTCTGCTGCTTAACCGCGAACCATTACCGGCATACCCTTAAGATGACAGTTATGAAATAAGGCAGGATGTAAAATAGGCCCGGCGCTTGAGACGGGGGTATTTGTCATAATTTATATTTTCATGTCTGTTTTTACTGCCGCCCCGAAATAAATTATACATTCGGAAAACGCTGCAAGAGCGTTTTAAAACTTACCCCTTCCGCCCCTTGTGCAGTTCAAACTGCAGGTGATAGAGCCGCTTGTAGTAAATCCCGGTGGCGAGCAGGCTCTCGTGCGTGCCGCGTTCCACAATCTGACCCTTCTGCATCACCAGAATCTCGTCTGCGCGCTGGATGGTCGAAAGGCGGTGCGCGATAATGAGCGTGGCGCTGGTTTTTGACAGTTCCGTGAGCGACGCCTGCACCTTGTATTCGGTCTCACTGTCCATGGCCGCGGTGGGCTCGTCCAGCAGCACCACGGGCGCGTTGCGCAAAATGGCGCGCGCAATGGCAATGAGCTGCTTTTGCCCCCCTGACAGGTTCTGCCCCTGCTCGCCGATGAGCGTATGCATGCCCTTGGGCAGCGCGGTGATGAAATCGAGCGCCCCGGCTCGGCGCGCGGCCTCCTCCACCTCCTTGTCGGTTGCTCCAAGGCGGCCCATACGGATGTTGTCCGCCACGGTACCCGTGAACAGGAACCCTTCCTGCATCACAATGGAAAGGCAATGGCGCAACCCGTCAATCGTCATGTCGCGCAGGTCGCGGCCGTCGAGCGTGACCTTGCCCTCGGTGGGGTCGTAAAAGCGCAAAACAAGGCTCATGAGGGTCGATTTGCCCGCGCCCGAGGTTCCCACCAGCGCGGTCGTTTTACCGGGCTCCAGAATCAAATTGACGTCCTTGAGGCTCGGCAACTTGGAGTGTTCATAGAAAAAGGTCACGTTATGGAACTCGATACGGCCTTTGGCGGGTCGCGGGTCAACCGCTTCGGCCTTTTCCGCGGGCCAGGGCTTGATGTCCAGCAGTTCGTAGATGCGCTCGGCCGAGACCAGCCCCCGCTGGACCCCCTGGACCACGGAGACAATCTGCAGGAGCGGGCCGTAGAGGTAACCCACGTAGGTGTAAAACGCCACGACCTGGCCCACGGTGATGGTGCCTTTCATGACCAGATAGCCGCCGTAAAAGAGGATGGAGGCCGTGCCGATGATGGTCAGGAATTCGCTGATGACCTGGAACACCGCGTTGAAGGTGTAGGTCGAGATGCGCATGTCGAGGTCCTGGTCCATGTAGCGGCCGATGCGCTTGCCCTTGAACTGCTCCAGCGAAAAGGACTTGATGACGCGGATGCCGGAAATGGACTCGCTGAATTCGGAGGAAAGCTCCGAATAGTTGCGCTGGATGTCGCGGTTGCGCTTGCGGAGGTGGCCGCTGAAATAACGGAAGTTGAGCAGATAGAGGGGTAGAATGGCGAGCGCGGCCAGGGCGAGCTTTACGTTCATGGAAAAGAGCATGAAGAGCACGCCGCCGATGATCACAAAGTCGGTCACGAGGTTCAGGACCGCGTTCGTGGTCATGTTTTCCACGTTCATGATGTCGTCGAGCATGCGCGTCATGATGT
>JAZDKP010000014.1:0-2873 GCA_043802925.1 Fibrobacterota bacterium
GCAAAGCCCGTTTCATTGATGAAGACAAGTGCGTGGGTTGCGGCGACTGTTTAGACGGGTGCCCGATAACGGTCAGCGACAATTTTAACGCAGGGCTGGGCCAACGCAAGGCCATCCACAAATACTTTCCCCAGGCCGTACCGTCTACCTTTACCATCACCCGCCGGGGAACGGCGCCCTGCAAGGCCGCCTGCCCGGCTCATATCAGTGTACAGGGGTATATCGCACTGGCGGCCCAGGGCAGGTACGATGAAGCGTTGAAGTTGATCAAGGAAGAAAATCCGCTCCCGGCTGTTTGCGGCAGGGTGTGTCACCACCCCTGTGAATCGGTCTGCACGCGTGGACAGTTGGATGAGCCGGTGGCCATCGATTCCATCAAGCGCTTTGTAGCGGACAGGGAACTTGATGCTGAAAAAAGATACATTCCTGTAATCAAAGACGCGAAAAATGAAAAGGTTGCCGTCATCGGTTCGGGCCCGGCCGGTCTTTCCTGCGCCTATTATCTGGCCCGGGAGGGGTATGGGGTAACCGTTTTTGAAAAGCTGCCCATTCCCGGCGGAATGCTGTCAATGGGTATTCCGGACTATCGCCTGCCAAGAGATGTTATAGCTGCCGAGATTCAGGTTATCCGGGACATGGGCGTCGACATCCGGACCGGAGTGGATGTCGGTAAGGACATCACCATCCAGCAGCTTCGCAAAGAAAGCTACCGCGCCATCTTTCTGGGAATCGGGGCGCAGGAATGCAAGCTGATCGGGATTGAGGGCGAAGACCTGGAGGGTGTGTTTTCCGGCGTTGGTTTTTTAAGGGATGTCAATCTCGGCAAACCGATTTCACTCGCCGGAAAGCGTATCGCGGTCATCGGCGGCGGGAACGTCGCCATGGATACGGTGCGGACGGTGCTGCGCTTCGGGGCCAAGAAACCCTTTATCATCTATCGCCGCAGCATCGAAGAGATGCCGGCCAATGCAGAAGAGATAGAGGAATGCAGGGAAGAGGGGATTCAGCTCCTGACCCTGACGAGTCCGACGCGCATCATCGGAGAGGCCGGCAAGGTCATTGCCATCGAGTGCTTGAAAATGAAACTGGGCGAACCGGATAGGAGCGGGCGCAGACGCCCGGTTGCGCTGGAAGGAACGGAATTTATCATCAAAGTGGACGGGGTCATCCCCGCCATCGGCCAGGAATCCGACTGGTCCTGCCTGGGGCCGGAATGCGCCTGCACCCTGTCAGACTGGGGTACGATGAAAGTGGATCCGATCACGTTGCAGACCGATGATCCGGATATTTTTGCAGGCGGCGATGCCGTCAGTGGACCGAAAACGGTCATTGAAGCCATTGAAGCCGGCAAACAGGCGGCGATTTCCATCCACCGGTTTATCCGCGGCAATGACCTTCGCGTAAATCGCGATACCCAATGGCGACCGGCGCAGAACATTCCCATTGACGGGTATGATCGCATTCCCCGCAACCGCATGCCACGGCAGAAGCCGTCCGGTCGCCGGAAAAACTTTTCCGAAGTTCAACTGGGTTTCACTGAAGCCCAGGCCCTGTCAGAGGCCAAACGGTGTATTTCCTGCGGGATTTGTTCTGAATGTTACAGGTGCGTACAGGCCTGCAAGGCTGAAGCAGTCAATTTCCGGCAGGTGGACAGGCCGGTTCAGCTGGATGTGGGCGCCGTGATTCTGGCGACCGGATTTGACCTTTACGATGTTTCCGCGCTGACCGAATACGGCTGGGGCAAAATAGCCAATGTCATCACGGCCATGCAGTTTGAACGAATGATTTGCGCATCCGGACCGACCCAGGGGCACCTGAAACGACCGTCGGACGCAAAGGAGCCGAAAAAACTGGCCTTTATCCAGTGTGTGGCGTCCCGGGATGTCCGCCATCAAAAATATTGCTCATCTGTCTGCTGCATGCATGCAACCAAGGAGGCCGTCCTGGCGCGTGAGCATTATCCGCAGCTGTCTTCAACCATCTTTTATATGGACATGCGGGCGGTGGGAAAGGGATTCCAGGAGTATATCCAAAGAGCCAAAAGTCAGTACAAAGTGGAATACATCCGCGCCCGACCGGGACGGGTGACTGAAAACAGCGCAAACCATAATCCGGTCATCCATTTCGAGGATACCGTCAACCGGAAACTGGAAGCCCGGGAGTTTGACATGGTCATTCTGGCCCAGGCGCTCATGCCTAGTGTCGGCAACACTGCGCTTGCCCAAAAGCTGGGCATTGAGATCGACGATTACGGTTTTATTGTCAGCCCGCAGCAATTAAAGAATCCCTTTGGCACCTCCCGTGAAGGGATTTTCGGCTGCGGGTTCTGTCAGTCTCCCATGGACGTGCCTGATTCGGTAGTGCGGGCATCGGCGGCAGCCGCCAAGGCGGCGGAAGTATTGGCAAAGGGCGGTGTATCGTTTCAGCCGCAGGATAAGATAATTTCAGCACAGAAAACCCGGGCTTCAGGGTCTGGGAAGGATTAACTGCATTGGTCTTGGATTTTTGAATTAAAAATTCAAATTACAAGTACCAAATTACAAACAAATCTCAAATTTCAATATTCAATAACCAAAACTTTAGGGACATTGTCTAGGTTTTCGAATTTTGGTTATTGGAATTTGTTTGATATTTAGAATTTGATATTTGGAATTTCAAGAGTGAATGAAATTCCAACAAAGCAAATCCCTTCTGGGGATAACCAAGGCTTGGATTTCTGGGTCAGGATTATTATGTCTCTTAAAATCGGCGTATTTGTCTGCAACTGCGGAACCAATATCGGGGGTACGGTCAACGTACCCGAGGTAGTAAGGTACGCCGAAACTTTGCCGGATGTCGTTTGCGCCCAGGGAAATCTTTACACCTGCTCGGAA
>JAZDKP010000015.1:0-19211 GCA_043802925.1 Fibrobacterota bacterium
CCGTTTGAGGTTCTCCCCTATCGGTGCGATGATGCAGGCTTCTTCTCTGCACGGATCCGGCAAAACTCGAACTTTGTAAAGCTACGCTCCGTGCACAATATTCCGGTATGAATTTCCGGCAGTATTCGAACGATTATGAAGAAAAATATTGGCCGGCTTTCGTAAGAAATACAACCGGGGCGATTTCTGGCTTGGCTGCTTTCTGTTGAAGAATTTGGCCCGAAGATGCCCCCTTGCCTCGCCACGGGTAAACGGGTGGTTCGTTGAAGCGGTATTGTCAATACGCCTGCTTGTATTTTATATTACTTACGAGCGCAATACACGACCATATGTAAGAGTGAAAATATTTTCCCAAGAAAAGCAAAAAGCGTTTATCTCGTTTGTCGATGCAATAGCATCATAAAAGGAAGGAAAATATAATGGCTGCCAATTATCTCAAGATGACTTCGGACACCATGGAAGCGTTGCCCGTTGAAAAACAGGCGGAGGTCTATGACTTCGCGGCATACCTCAAGACCAAATCAAAAACAAGAACCATGCGTAGCAGGAAAAGCTCCCTCCTTAGCCTGGTCGGCATGGGCAGGAGCAAGCATACTGATGTTTCCGTGAACCACGACAAATATCTCTATGAACAGAAATAAGATTTTCATTGTTCCTCGTTTGCGCTGATGCAAAGAACCAACTGCAAACGGTGCTTTACATTTGATGACCACTTCAGGATAATGCGCTTCACCGTCGAACCCTGAACCACCCTCGCGCCGCGGATACACGCTCAACAGCATTAACCCTACAGCATACTGTCCGGATCAAAAACAATCTGTAGCCGGGTCTTCCGGCTGCCGCGGCCGCGGGCCGTGAGGGCCGTTCGCAGCGCGTCATGGAGCTGCGACGACGAAGCGCTCCGGAGATAGAGAAAATACCTGAAATAGCCGCGGAGCTTGGCAAGCGGCGACGGCGCGGGCCCCAACCGTTCCAGACCCGGCAGGACAGGCAACAGGGCGGCAAAAGCACGGCTCTCACGCTCCCCCGCGTCCGTGTCTTTGGACAGGAAGCGCACAAGTACACCCCGCCGAAACGGGGGAAATTCAAGTTCGCGCCGCGCCTGCAGCTCCTCCGCGTAAAAGGCGGCGTAATCGTGCGTCAGGGCGAACCGGACCGCGGGCGATTCGGGCGAATAAGTCTGGAGCACCACCTCCCCCGCACGTTCGCCCCTCCCCGAGCGGCCCGCCACCTGCGTCAGGAGCTGGAAGGTGCGCTCGGGCGCATGGTAATCGGGCAGGTTCATCCCCGTGTCCGCGAGCACAATGCCCACGAGCGTGACATCGGGAAAGTCGAGTCCCTTGCTGACCATCTGCGTGCCAATGAGCACATCCGCCTCTTTCCGGCGGAACGCGTCGAGGATGGCCTCCACGCGCCCTTTCCGTGAGCCGGTGTCGAGGTCCAGGCGGAGCGCCCGCACCAAAGGGAAGGCTTTTTTCAGTTCTTCCTCCACCTTTTCCACGCCGCTTCCCGAAAACTGCAGGCGCCCGCTCCCGCATTCCGGGCACTTGACCGGCACCGGGTCCCGCTGGTCGCAATAATGGCAGACAAGCCGGCCCATGGCGCGGTGATAGGTAAGCGACACCTGGCAATGGGGGCAGCGCGGAACATGGCCGCACTCCGCGCAAAGGACAAAATGGGCAAAACCGCGGCGGTTTTTGAGCAGAATGACCTGTTCGCCACGTTCAAAGCGCTCCTTCAGTTTACGGAGAAGCAGGCGGGAAAAAAGCGACCAGTTCCCGTCACGCCGTTCGTTTCGCATGTCCACAGGGAAAACCTTGGGCAACGCATGCCGGTTGAAGCGCTCCCGGAGCGTCAGCAGATGATACTTCCCATTTTCCGCGTTATAGCGGGACTCTATAGACGGGGTCGCGCTGCCAAGGACCGTGACCGCGCCCGAAAGCCGGGCACGGACCAGGGCCGCGTCACGCGCATTATAGTTGAAACTCTGTTCGCTCTGGCTGAACGAGGAGTCATGTTCTTCGTCCACCACGACAAGACCGATGTTTGTGAGCGGCGTGAACAGCGCGGAACGCACGCCCACGACCAACCGTTTCCGGCCGTGGCGGATGTCAAGCCAGGCCTGCGCGCGTTCCTTCTGGGAAAGCCCGCTGTGATAGACAGCCACGGCCTCCCCAAAGCGTTCCGTAAAATTGCGCACGGTCTGGGGTGTAAGTGAAATTTCGGGCACCAGCACCAGCACGCTCCGCCCCCGGCGCAGGGCCTCGGCCGCGAGCGCATAATAAACATGGCTTTTCCCGCTCCCGGTCACGCCGTGGAGCAGGAACGCAGCCGGCCGGCCCGCCTCCATCCCGGCCATCACGGCATCAAACGCCTTTGCCTGCTCCGGGGAAAGTCCGGCGAAGCCGGGCAGCGGTGTCTGCGCCCCGGTTTTTAACCCCAGCGCGGAAACGGGTGGACGTGTCACCGCCTGCTCGATGGCCTTGGGCAGGGCCATTCGAAAGACGTCGCCCGGCTGCGCGAGATAATAATCGGAAAGCCACAGCAGAAATCGGACAAATTCAGGAGGCAGCCCCGGAAAACCCTGGTCGCACAACAGGATTTCCTTGAGGGTGCCCTTAGGCGGTGTCACGGGGTGCGCGGTCACAAAACCATGAAGCTTTTTCCGGCCAAGTTCGGCCAACACACGCGTACCGATTTCCGGCCGTGCCCCGGCAGAAACCGGCAGGCTGTAGGTATAGGCTCCCGGGGCCGAGACCGGAAAGACAACTTCAACATAATTCATAAATTTTCTATTGCCAAAACTCGGGTTTGGGACGTATATTGTTTAAAAATGATTAAACCCCTAATCCGTTAAAACATAAATCATTGTAATAGAGTGATTAAAACATTTTTTAATTGTTAAATAACCATGCCTGATGATCTGAGTCGACTCACACTCCCCGCGATTGATTTGACAATTTCAAGCGATCGTCTGTCGGCCACGCTCAGCATCATTCCCACTTCCGGCCAGACCGCAAACCTGACCCCGGAAACCATCCTCACACTTCTGTCTGAAAAGAATGTCAAGTTCGGGATTGACGAGGCAAAGCTCCGTTCCCTGGTGCACAAATTTAACATGACCAAGGACCGCATTGAGAACGAAGAGGTTGCCCACGGCAAATACCCCAAGCCCGGTAAAAAGGGCGACCTCCGCCTCATGGTGTCCGCGCTCACGGAAAAAGAGCCTGTGGAACAATTACTGAAGGAATCACCCGAACCGCACATCACGGATATCCTGAGAATATCAAACCGGGTCAAACGGGTCAATGCCGGCGAAATTGTGGCGCACCGCAATCCCCCGAAAAAAGGAACGCCCGGCGAAGACATCTTTGGCAAGACCATTGACAGTACCGAGTACCAGGACAGCGAGGATACCGTGGGCGCCAACATTACGGTCATCGACAACGGGGAGTCCTTTCGCTCCAACATCACCGGTGTCGTGGTTTTCTTCGACAACAAGCTCGATGTCATCCACGGGGACTTCAACGCCCGCTTCCAGGTCACGATAACGCCCGACCGCATGGAAGCCCACGCCGATTTTCTGCCCGCAGGCGAAGGCGGCAAACCGCTTGACACAACACTCCTGACCTCGGTCATCCACGATCGGAACGTGGTCTTCGGGCTCAACCAACCGCTCATCCAGGAAACCGCCAACAAAGTCAACATTGACAAAATCCCTGCGCTTAACATCCTCATTGCCTGCGGGACCCCGGCCGTCCATGGCATCAACGGCCGCATCGAGTATTTTTTCAACACCGAAGGCAAGCTCAAGCCCAAAGTCATGGAGGACGGCAGCGTCAATTTCAAGGACATTTCGCTGATTGAGACCGTGGCCGAAAGCCAGGAACTGGCGCGCATCCACCACCCGACCCAGGGCATACCGGGCCACGACGTCAGCGGCAACGAAATCACGGCCAAGGACGGGCAACCCATCACCGCGCCGGCAGGGGCCAACGTGGGCGTCCACCCGAGCAACCCGGATGTGCTCATCGCGCTCAAAGGCGGCAACGTCCGGCTCAACGGCAAGCTCATTGAAGTGTCCGAAGGCTTCACCATCGGCGGAGACATTGATTTTTCGACCGGCAACGTCGACTACAAGCGCTCGCTCACGATTAAAGGCGACGTCAAGAGCGGTTTTTCCGTCACCGTGGGCGGCGACCTCGACATCGGCGGGCTCATCGAAGACAGCGTCATCAAGACCGAAGGCAACGTGCTGGTCCGCGGCGGTTTTATGGGCAATGGAAAGGGTGAAATCAACGCGAGCGGCTCCGTCAACGTCGGTTTCATCCGCAACCAGACCATCAAGTCCCGCGGCAACGTGGTCGTGGCCCGAGAGGCCATGAACGCCAAAATCTTTGCCCGGAACACCGTCAGCGTCCATGGCAAGACCCTGAGCGTGGTGGGCGGCAAGGTGTCGGCGCGAAACGAAATCGAAGGCTATGTCTTCGGTAACGACCAGGGCACCCGGACCGAACTCGAAATCGGGACGGATTTCACCCTGGTGGAGGAAAAATTCAAGACCGAAGACAAAATACGCGAGCTCAACGACAACAAAAAGAAAGTCGCGGAAAACATCTCCAAGTTCGACAAGATAAAAAAGATCAAGAAGGCGCTCCCCCCCAAACAGGAATTTCTTTTTAAAAAGCTTTCCGCGCTTGCCGGAAAAATCGACTCCCAGATGTCGGCGCTTGAAAAACGGAAAGAGATGATTGAGTTGAAACTGAAGGAAATCGGCAAGGCCCGCATTGTGGTCAAGGATCGTATGCATCCCGGATGCATCATCAAAATTGGCGACCGTCATTTTGCGGTCCAGAACACGGTGCTGGGCCCCAAAAGCGTCATGCTTGTGGACGGCGAGATTAAATTTATATAATGTAGCCATCTCCCCATGAAAGAGATTCAGCTTTCCGAAATCAAAAAGAACACGATCGCGTCCATCGACTATTTGGGCCGCGACGGCAAGGTTCTCATCCGGAAGGGCGCGTCCATCAGCGATACGCTGCTCTCCGCCATCCTCCGCCGGAACATCTCAAAACTCTACGTCCAGGAAGAGGGCGAGGACATTAAAAAGCTGCTCAACCTGCAGGAACTCGACCATTTCAACATCGAGGACCTTCCGGTCTATGACCCGGGCGACCTCGCGGACTCCGGGGGGGGCGCCCCGGAAAAAATCGTCATGGACATCAAACCCCCGGAGCGGGTCCTCCCCATTCTGCTCAGCATCAAACGCGGCGAAGAAGGCGTTGCGCAGTTCCTGAAGACCGAGTCCGTCAAGAAGCTTGAGGATGCGCTTGCCACCAACCGTATCGCGCTGACGGTCGCGCCCGCAGGCACGCCGGTCAAGGATATCGCCAAGGAAATTGCGACCGGGGCGCGTTCACAGGAATACAAGGCCGGAATCACCACGGATTACGAACATACCATTGCGGAAATCAAGAACCTCTTTCAAAACATTAAAAACGGCCGTCCGGTCCAGGCGGGCCGCTTCACCGGCCTCGTCAAGGGATTCATCAAGACCTATCTCAACGACAAGCACATGCTGCTGAACCTGGCCAATGCCCGCTCCGTTGAAAGCGACTATATTTACGCCCACAGCGTCAACGTCTGCCTCCTTGCCATCTCCATCGCGGCCTCGCGCGGCTTCGATCAGGACCAAATCAACGACATCGGCACCGGTGCCCTGCTCCACGACGCGGGCGCGCTCCTCATCGCCGACGAAATCCGGTTCAAGCAGGAGCCGCTCACCCGCGACGAAATCTTTGAGGTCCAGAAACACCCCATGCTCGGCATCCACCTCATCGAAAAAATCCAGGGGCTCCCCGAAATCGCCCAGCTCATCTGCTACCAGACACACGAACGTGAGAACCGCCAGGGCTATCCCAAGCAGCGCAACGGCCATATCATACACGACTACGCAAAAATCGTCTCCGTGGCCGATGTTTATGAGTCCCTCACATCCGAACGTCCCTACCGCCCGTCCGTGGTACCGTATAAAGCCATGGAGTTTGTCTTAAAGGCGGTCAAACAGGGATTATTCAGCACCGAGACCGTCAAGTATTTCCTCGAATACACCTCCCTCTTTCCGGTCGGAAGCCTGGTCAAACTCAGCACCGGTGAAATCGGAAAGGTCATCAAGCCCAACGGCAGCCTTTATTCCCGGCCCGTGGTGGCCGTCATCATCGGTGCCGACAACCGGCTTCTCCCCGAAGAAGAAGTCCGTACGCTGGACCTCAAGGGAAACCACGACATCAAAATCATCCAGGCCATTGACAACCTGAAGCTCAATATCGAGGTGATGCGCGGGTTTTAAAAAACGCGGGATTAAAGCGTGAAGTGCCTGCCGCACATTTCGCAGGCGTAATTACCGGTCTTGCCTTTTTCCATGACATGAATGACCCGGACCGCGGCGCCGCAGTCCGGGCATCGGATATTGATGCCCGTGCCGGTCGCCTGCCACTCCTCGCCCGGGATCTCGGGTTCCTGCTCGTAATCGTCGCCGTGGATGACCTCCAGAAAGTCGGTTGAGAAGGCCTCGGCAATGAGCGTATCCGTAATAAAACCGATTTTCCAGAGCCGTTCGTTTTCCGGGGAAAGCCCTTCAGGCGACTCGTACCGTTCGTACAGGTCCATGCACTTTTTCAGGGCGCCAATGGGATAAGAAACCGGTTTTTCAGCGTCCGAGAAATCGAGATGGCACTCGTAGGACGTGATGTCCTTGTCGAGCGGCAACCCTGTTTCCTCGACGTTACCGCCGGTAAAAAGCAAGGCGGACTGCTCGGTAAAGGTGTCGTCATAAACCCCGATTTTTAGCGAGAACTGGTAATTGCCATCGTTTTTAAGCTCTAAAATCTGGCCTTTGAGTCCCATAATGATAAAAATATACTAAATCTAACCTTGGGGGTGCTTTATTTTTTTGAGCTTTTCCGGATAACGAAAGAGCGGATCCTGCTTTGAATCGTGGCAACGGAGGCAACGCGATTCGTAATCCGTTCCTTTTTCACCGCCATGGGGACCGGCAGCGGTATGGCAGGACTCGCACTGCACGCCCAGCAGGTGCTTTGGGTGGCGTGTTTCGTCGTACCCCCCGGTTTCGCCGAACCCGAGTGTGTGGCATTTGAGACAGGCTGGGTCCACCTCCGCGGCAAAGCCATCGCGGTAGCCGCGGCTGAAGAACTTTTTGGCAATCGGGTCGTAGGCTGAGGCGTGGGCCGTGCCTTTCCAGTGTTCGTAAATTTTTGTATGGCAGGCCTGGCAGACCTCGGCGCTGTAATAGCGGTCCTGCATGCCCCGGACAAACGTCGTGTCACGGCCCGCCAGCACGGCCCCGTAAACACTCAGGACGTCCCCATAGTTCCCTTCAAAATACTTTTCCTTCTGCTGCAGGATTTTACCGGACCGCGCAATGAAAAAGGTGGTCGGCACCTGTTCGAGGCGGTATTGGTCGCGAAAAGAGCGGTACTTGTCGTAGTAGGCTGGAAACCCGAAACTGCCGGGTTTGCGTCCGCGGAAGTCCGCTTCCTTGTTACTGCCGGTCAGAACCCCAATCAACGGTATAGTTGGGTTGTTTTTATGAAAGACCTGCGCCTCGGTCACGGCCTGCTTGCATTTACCACAGTCCAGGGAAAAATAGAGTACAATCAACGGCTTGTCCCGGTAGGCGGAAAGGACTGTCTTTTTACCGGCCAAATCCATGACACTCAAAGCATAATCGAACGGGGTCTGGGCCGCGGCAACAGAAAAAAGAAACACCGCAAGAAGGAACCGTTTCATGGGACATCCCTTTCCGGGTTACAATGATTTCACGGAAATGCGGTACCAGGCGTTCCGGGCGTACTGGACCGTCTGTCCGGAAATCGTATAGCGGTTAGTGAGGAAAAACCGCAGAGTATCGTTGCCCCGGATAAGGACCGGCGCGGTTTTTCCGAGGTCGGTTACACGGTAGTCCGGAAAGCGCACGCAGAGGGCGGGCAGGGAATCGAGCAGCGAGACGGTCACCTCAAAGGAATCATTGCCCGTGGGCGTAACCACATACCAGTCGTTGTCGGAAGGCGCGGCGTCGCTGTTGCCGCAGACCCCGTCCAGCAGCCGGCCGGGCCGCAGGGTATCGGCGAGAACGAGCGTACCGTTATCTTCATGCTCCCCCGGCGCGGTCCGGAAGGCGATTTTATAGAGGACCCCGGCCGGACCGCCACCCGGCCGGCTCAAGGTCCGGATTTCCATGGTGTCGGCGCGGTCAAAAGCGGGCGCATCGAGCCGTTCCACATAGAGGGTCGCGCCGGATGCGGTCAGGCGGGCGCTGAAGGACAGGTTGATTTCGTCGGAAGAGGAAGGCGCAATCGCGCTGTTGAAGACGAAATAGTAGCGCCCGTACGCGCGGGTATTGACATCGCCGTCCGCGGGATAGCTGCCGGTCACCTCAAGGGCGCTTTCCCCGGACGGGTTCAATCCGCAGCCGGTTATCAGGGCGAACAACAGCGCCGCAAACCGGCGCGCGATCACTGGGCGCCGTGGCCGATTTTTTTCCAGGATTCCTCCGGGGAAACGGGCAGCTTGTATTTGTCGACGTGACAGCGCTGGCAGAGGTAGTACCCGGCTTTTCCGGGCCGGTACTGCCGCCGGGGTTCCGCGGCCGTGCCGCCCAGGCCAGGTTGGCTGAAGGTCCTTTTGCTTTCCTCGTCCACATGATTTTGGAGCGACCCATGGCAGGCCTCGCATTGGACGCCCGCCATGTCGCGCGAGGATTCAATGTCCCAGAAGCCGTTTTCGCGCTCATAACCCGTGACATGGCATTCGAGACAGGCGGGGTTGTAGGCGTTTCCCCCTTTTTCCAGGACCTCGAAGGCATTGGGATGAAGGCTCGATTTCCAGTTTTCGCTTTCCCGGGCATGGCAGGCGGCGCAGGTCGTGGAACCCGCATAAAGATGCTGTGCGTCCCGGGGGCGCGGCCAGCTGAGTTTGGCCGTGGCGAGCACTTTATTATAGGCTTCGACCACGGAGTCCACGTCCTTGTTTTTATCGTACTTGGGCTCGAGCGGAGTGCGGAAGCCGGTTGCGTCCGCGATTTTGCCGTCTTTGAAGGCGAAACTGAGACCGCTGATATTTTTGGTCTGCCGGATGTCGGACACAATCTGCACGGTTCCGAAGGCGGTCGGCGCCTCACGGTACTGGGGATTGTCCGCGTTGATAACGAGGTCGATGCCCGGGTTCTTTTCCAGCGTCTTTTTTAGCGGCCCTTCCTCAAGATTCGTGAGTAGTACCACGAGGGTCCGGGGCCCTTTTTTTATCTTCTTTAATGCCTCCGCCAGCGCATTTTCAGGAGGCAGCAGCCGGAGTCGGGCCGCATCCGGCGCGGAAAAATCGATACGGCCGGAAAGCCCGACCACAGAGACGTCGAAATCCCTGTATTTGACATGGACCACGTCCTTGAAGACAGGCTTGCCGTTGAGGTAAACAAGGTTTGTGGAAAGGAGCGGCAACGCGGCCTCTTTATTCACGCTCTGCAGGAAATCGAGCCCCAGTTTCATTTCGTTGGACGCCACATGCACGGCATCATAATGAAGGAAACGCATGGCCTTCATATAATACTCGGACAGAGGTTTCTGCTGCCGTCCTTGAGTCGCACAAAAATTACCCGCATCCAACAGGAGGACCGCCCCGTTCTGTTGTCGGTATTCGTTGCAGAAATTCGCTGTTCTCGGCAGACCGCCGGTCGGGTGGGCCTTTCAGCCACAGGGACCGAACGTGGCCTCGCTCTGCCCGGTATAGAGCAGATGAACACACCCGGCGTCCGCGGCAAAAAGGCCGCGGGCCAGGGCCAGGCCGAGCAACAACGCGGGAATCAGGAAGCGCATGGAAAACCTCACTTGAGTTTGAGGGTGTTATAATGCAGTTCGTTTTCGGAAAGATACAGGAACGCGGCCGCATTGCCGTTGAACCAGAGGGCCTTGACGCCCGTGGGCAGCGGCGCGAAGCTGACGGTTTCGCCCCGGACAACTAGGTGGAAAAGCTTGGTATAATCGCGTCCCTCGGGCTTGACCGTGTAGAGCGCGCCGTACACGTGCTTTGCGTCCGCGGCATAGATGTCGATATGCTCGCTGGCCCCGGGATTGCCGAGAACAGCCTTGACTTTAAAAGACTTCTTGTCAACCGCAACCACGGACAGATAATCAAAGAAGTAATAGGTCTTTTCGTCCCCGAAGAAATAACCAAAATAATCGGGTTGTTTAAAGGAAATGTTGTCCACGAGAAGGCTCCGCCGTTTTTCGAGATCATAGAGCGCGGGACTCTGGCCCGCCCGGTAATAAAGGTAACGGGGATCGCTCGTGAAAGCGAAGGGGGGGATACTGTCGTTGCGGACTGCGTCGCTTTCGATATTAATCATGTCCTGGTTGACCAGGTTTTCGAGGGCGTAGTTCACGCGCATTTTTTCACCCGAAATCTTTTCCACCACCGCGCTCACGCACCATTTTTTGTCAGCGCTGACATCGGCCAGCGGCACGCTGGCGACCTTGATCATCTGGACCTGTCCGTTCCGCACGGTATAGAGGCGGCCTTCGATGCTGAAGTCTTCGCCGCCCGGCAGCCACTTGCCGCGCGATTGCGTCCGGAGGTTCTGGCGGGCCGGCAGCACCTGCCCGTTCTGGAAGTCAAGAAACGTGAGCTTACTGAAGGAAAGCCCCGCGGCCGTATCGACAAGCCCCTTTTCCGCAACGGCCAGATACCGGACGAAGCCGCGGTTGTTGAGGAAAACAATGTCACCCGGGATATCATGCGTGCCGAGCGGCGCCATTTCCTCGGAAAGGAGGGCCGTTTTGTAGGTGCTTCCTTCGTGAAAGCAGACCGCGGCCTGCCGGCCGGCGGACAGAAAAACACTGTCGAGCGTCCCGGAAAGAGTCATCACACTTTTTTCCGCATGCGAAAACATTGCCAGCAGCGCAAGGACAGGGAGGACTTTCATAGGGCCATCCTTTGTATAACCGGTCGGTACCCGACCGATAAAAATATACATAATCCGTTTGAAAAATGATAGTTCACATGGTGAAGCGGCCCTGTGAAATTGTATTTTTGCAGGGATGAACCGCGACACCCGTTTTTCACCCCTGTTCAAGAACCCGAATGCGCCGGGAAAAAAAGCAAGGGGGCCGGCCTCTCCGGACCGGCTCCCGGTCCTTAAGATTATCTCCATAATACTGGCCCTGGTCCTTGTCACGGAGATTTACCATAACCGCGAGTGGTTCACCGGCATCCCTTCCCGCGCCGAGGCCCCGCTGCCGGACACGCTCGCGTCAAAAGTCACCCCCGTGGCCGTGGACTCCCAACCGCAGGCGCCTGCGGCAAACGCGCCCGTTCCGACCTTTGCCGGAACAGAGGCTGAGGCCGGCTTTTTCCGCCGCCTCCTCTCCTTTTTTTCCAGTAAACCCACGCCTGTGCAGGATGAAAACGTTGTACTTGACGCACGGCTCGACTCCCTCTACGCCTCCCTGGCCTTTGACCGGAACGCCGTGACGCGCACGATCCGCAATCTGCCGGACTATTATTTCGAAGAGCGCGTCACCGTACCGCGCGGGCACCCGCTGACACCGGTCGTGTTCGCGGTCCAGCGGCTCCTCGAATCCAATGGTTATTCGGTGCCGGACATTGTTACGGACGACCGGGATTCGACCGTGACGATGCAGGTGGAAAATGCGGGCCAAAAGCAGTTCCGCAAAATACTCTTTGCCAGCAGCCGCAACTACCTTCCCGGGACCGCGCGCGCGGCCCTTGTCCTGGAGGGTTTTGGCCCCATTTTGACGGAAAACCTGGCCGCGCTCTTTACCGGACTCAACCGGCCGGTCACGGTGGGCATCGTGCCCCTGACCCCATTTTCCGGCCGTTACCGTGAACTCGCACAGAAAAAGGGATGGGAAATCCTGTGCCAGATTCCCATGGAACCCGAGCCCTACCGGTTTGTGGGTGAAATCGCGGTCTACAAACACTACCAAGAGGAAAAATTGGAAAGGGTGATCGCGGACATCGAAAAGGACGTGCCCGATGCCGCCGGTTTTTCCATTTATGGAAGCGGCAACCGCATCACGGAGAACGAACCGGACATCCTGCGCTGGCTTTTGCGCCGTCTGGAAAAGGACAACCGGTATTTCCTCGACAACAGCTTTGCCGGGCACAGCCGGACCGAAGAACTGAGCCGCACCGAGGACTTACCCTACCTGGCCCCGTTCAAGTATATCGATCGCGAAAAGGAACTCGCGGATCAAAAGGAAACTCTGGCCCAGTACGCCGCAATCATCCGCAAGACCGGCAAAGGCGTCCTGCTGGTCCGCGACTGCGAATATGCCGGCGAACTCATCGCCTATGCCATCCCCTATCTCGAAAGCTACGGCATCAAGCTGGTGACCCTGTCCACCCTATACAAGTGAGGCAACCATGGCAACCCTTTCCGTAAACATCGACCATATCGCCACCCTCCGCGAGGCGCGCAAAGCCGCGTGGCCCGACCCGGTGGCCGCGGCCGCGCTCTGCGAACTCGCGGGCGCGCACGGCATCACCTGTCACCTGCGTGAGGACCGGCGGCATATCCAGGACCGCGACGTCCGGCTTTTGCGCCAAACCGTCAAGACGCGGCTCAACCTCGAAATGGCGGCCACGCCCGAAATGGTGGCCATTGCGCTCGAACTCAAGCCCGACCTGGTCACGCTGGTGCCGGAAAAACGGGCCGAACTCACCACCGAGGGCGGACTCAACGTCGCAACACTGGCCGACGCCCTTTCCGGGCCGGTCGCCTCACTCCAGGGCCACGGCATCCTGGTGAGCCTGTTCATTGACCCGGACCTTAACCAGATACGCGGCGCAGCCCGAATTCGCGCCGACTATGTGGAACTGCATACCGGCCATTACGCGGAGGTCCGTGGCAGCGCCAAGGCCGAGGCACTCGAAAACCTGAAGAACATGGCGCTCGCGGCCAATAAAATGGGGCTCGGGGTCAACGCGGGGCACGGGCTCAACTACACCAACACGGCGTATGTCGCGGCCATCGAGACGATTGAGGAATTGAATATCGGGCACGCCGTCATTGCGCGCGCCGCGCTTGTGGGGCTGGACCAGGCGGTCCGTGACCTGCTGGCCATCATGGCCGGCTCAAACTGAATTTACGGCCTTTGTCTCCCAACGGTGCGCGGTCGCAATAATCTGCTCCACACCCGGAAACCCGGTCTTCCAGCCGAGGACGCGCTGCGCCAACGCCGGGTTGGCGATGAGCACGGGCGGGTCCCCGGGCCGGCGCGGCCCCATCGTGTACGGAACCTTCTTCCCCGTCACCTTTTCCACGGCCGTGATAATTTCCTTTACAGAAAAACCGCTGCCATTGCCAAGGTTGAACACGTTGCTCCGGTCTTCGCGTAACAGGTATTCGAGGCCGAGGATGTGCGCCCCGCAGAGGTCGTTGACATGGATATAATCCCGGACACAGGTGCCGTCCGGCGTGGCATAGTCGTCCCCGAAGACGGACAGGGGCGTTCCGGTGCCCAGCGCGGCTCGCAGGGCGAGCGGAACAAGGTGCGTTTCCGGGTCGTGCCGTTCGCCGAGTTCGCCCTCGGGATCGCACCCGGCCGCATTGAAATAGCGGAAAGCCACGAACCGGAGGTGGAGCCGGGCGTCATAATCGGACAGCAGCCGTTCCACCTTCCGTTTGCTTTCACCATAGGGGTTGATGGGCGCCTGCGGGTGAGCCTCGTCCATGGGAACATAGGCCGGTACGCCGAACGTGGCGGCGGTTGAAGAAAAGATGAAGCGGGTGACGCGGTGCTCAAGCATCACGTCGAGGAGTGTTTTCGTCTTTTCAAAATTGTTCTCGAAATACATGGCGGGATGCGCGACCGATTCGGCCACAGAGGCAAAGGCCGCGAAATGCATGACCGCGTCCACGTGCCGGTCCGTGAAAAGACGCGAAAGCTTGGCCGAATCACCGAGGTCGCCCTTGACAAAGTCACCGTACCGCACCGCGTCACGGTGACCGCGCACGAGACTGTCGTAGGTAATGACGCGGTGGCCGGCCCGCGCAAGCATTTTAACGCAATGCGAACCGATATAGCCCGCACCGCCCACCACCAGGACCGTCGGGTTCATTTCAGGACGCTTTCAAAATAGCGGATGGTGCGCGTGAGCCCCTCTTCGAGCGGGACCGAAGGTTTCCATCCCAGCTTCTTTTTCGCGAGCGTAATGTCAGGCTTGCGCTGGCGCGGGTCATCCGCGGGCAACGGCTTGTGCACGATGCGGGAACGGGACCTCGTGAGCCGGATGACTTTTTCGGCCAGTTCGAGCATGGTGAACTCGCCGGGGTTTCCCAGATTGACCGGCCCGGTGAAACCGTCGCAGTTCATCATGCGGACAAACCCTTCGACGAGGTCGTCCACATAGCAGAAGGAACGGGTCTGGTGACCCTTGCCGTAAACCGTGATGGGCTTGCCCGAAAGGGCCTGCACGATGAAGTTGGAGACCACGCGGCCGTCGTCAGGGAGCATGTTGGGTCCATAGGTGTTGAAGATGCGCACCACGCGGATGTCGACCCGGTTTTGGCGGTGATAGTCAAAAAAAAGTGTCTCGGCCACGCGCTTGCCCTCATCGTAACAACTGCGCGGACCGATGCAGTTGACGTTCCCCAGGTAGCCCTCGGGCTGCGGATGGACCGCCGGGTCACCGTATACCTCGGAGGTGGAGGCCTGCAGGATGCGCGCATGCACCCGCTTGGCCAGCCCCAGCATGTTGATGGCGCCCATCACGCTTGTTTTAACGGTCTTGACTGGATTAAACTGGTAATGCACGGGCGAGGCCGGGCAGGCAAGGTTGTATATCTGGTCGACCTCAAGCAAAACGGGCTGGATGATATCGTGGCGGATGAGCTCAAAATTGGGCCGGCCCACGAGTTCGGCCACGTTCCGTTTGCGGCCCGTGAAAAAGTTGTCGAGGCAGAGGACATCGTGGCCCTCCTCCACCAGCCGTTTGCACAGGTGGGAACCAATGAACCCGGCGCCGCCGGTCACGAGAATTCTCATAGTGTTGTCTCCTTGTATTTCATGAACAGTTTTCCATATCCGGTTTCCTTAATCCATTGGTTGACCGTCCGTCGTCCCTTGATGGGATACCAGAAGCGGTCGTGGTAGACGGCCGAAGCGAGGATAAAGGCATAAACCAGCGGGGTATGAAACATCAGCCGCTGGAACGGTTTGAAGGGGCCGAACCAGAACAGCTTGCCCGCCCGGCTGGCCAGGTTGTCCTTCCGCCCGAATCCGAGGTTGAGGCCGCGGACATCATCCCCTTTCATTTCAATGGCCGCAGTGTCACCCTGGCCCAGCCCGCGCTCATACGCGTAACGAATGCAGGGAACTTCATGCAGGGGGTCGAACCCCATAAGACGCGCGGCCACGGCATCGATTGCCACGCTGTCCGAAGAGGCCAGCAGGAGGTCCGCAATGACCGGCGTCATGGTGCGCGGCCCGGCGCCCGACCCGGCCGTGGTGCCGTCCATGACCGTAAAAATACCGGGATGGATTTCACGCTGCACGGCCAGCAAATCGGCCAGCACTTCATGGATGCGGCTGTGGCAATAATGCCGCCGGTTGTCGAGAAGACCGCCAAAGGCGTTTTTCATGGCCCCGGTCATGCCGGTGTAGATGTGGCATTTGAGCGTGGGCAGATGGATCACATTGCGACCGATGAAATAATCAGGTATGAAAAGTCCTTGGGGAAATATTTGGGGCAGCGCGGTGAGGCGGGCCTTCGGTTCATAGCGCACCCAGCGCATGTCACTTTTACGGAAATTGTAGAGGACCTTGACACCGTACTTCTTATAGATGCCGGTATAGGCGTTCAACCGCTCCCCTTTGAACGCGCTGGTGACCACGGTCTCATTCTGCACAACGCTGACATCCCGAAATCCCGCGTCATGAAGGTACCCAAGGACTGTGTCCATCTGCCAGGGCGTGGTATTGGCCGAGGGGTACATCAGATGCCAGGAGATGTTGTTTTTGACGATGACGCCCGCATCTTTATTGAGCGCGGCCGGCAAGCCGGCCATGTCCATGAGGCGGCAGGTATCGGCAAGAACCGTTTGAGGCGTGGTCTTGAGAACTGCGACCGTTGCGTTAGGCATGTTTAAAAATAAATTATCGCCGCGGTCACCGCGAACCATAAAAGCAGGTCGAGGATGAGCGACTTGTCGTGAAAAAGGATGTGCGAAGTGCTTTTCCGGCTTTGCAGCACGTTGACATGATAAACATAGCGGAAAACGCCATAGAGGACAAAGGGCAGTGTGTAAATGAGGCGTTCGGTATGGAATTTGGCCACCGTGGCATCGGCCACGGTGTAAAGCGCATATGAAATGATCGTGCAGGCCGACACGACCGAAATCATGTGGTCGAGGTAGTTCAGGGCGTAATCGTCGAGCACGGCGCGGTGCTCGGGTGCGTGCCCTTTGAGCGCCAGCCGCTCCTGCTTGCGCTTGCAGAACCCGAGGAACAGGGAGAGCAGAAAAGTGCACATGATGAGCCAGACCGAAGGCTGCACATGGATGACCGAGGCGCCGCCCAGCACGCGCAGCACAAAACCCGCGGCAATGAGGACCACGTCCAGCACCACCACCCGTTTAAGGTAGAGGGAATAGAGCAGGTTGTTGGCCAGGTAAAGGGCCATGATAAGGCCGGCGGCCGGGTCCATGGACAGCCCGGTCCCAATGCTGACCGCGGCCAGGGCCGCGGCCAGGACCGTGGCCAACCCGACCCCCATTTCGCCCGAGGCCAGGGGCCGGTGCTTTTTATCCGGATGCGCCCGGTCGTGTTCGCGATCAAAAATGTCATTGATAAGATAAACCGCGGACGATGCCAGGCAAAAGGCAAAGGTGTAGGCTATGGCCGTTAAAAGAAGCCGCGGTTCAAAGAGGTGCCGGGCAAAGACCAGGGGCGCGAGGACAAAGGCATTCTTGAGCCACTGATCCAGGCGCAGGGATTTGAGAACCGCCTTCATTTATGCAACATATTCCAGTACCGTGTCCGCCACATACGCCATCATTGCCGGCGTCAGCTCCGGGTAGATCGGAAGTGCGAGCGAAGTCTTTGCCGCGGCCTCGGACAGAGGCATGTCACCCGGTTTGCAATCGAGGTAGGCGAAGCATTCCTGCATGTGGAGCGGCACGGGATAGTAGACCTCAGTGCCCACCTCTTTTTCACGAAGGCGCTTGAGCAGACCGTCACGGTCTTTTACACGGATACAGTACTGGTTGAAGATGGAGCGGTTGCCGGAAAGGATGACCGGAGCCGTGACCGCGCTGCCTTGAAAGCGGCCGGTGTAGTAGGCCGCGTTCTGCCGCCGTTTTTCGCTCCAGGTGTCGAGGTATTTCAATTTCACGAGAAGCGGTGCGGCCTGGATGGCGTCGAGCCGGAAATTGGCGCCCACGAGTTTGTGATAGTATTTGGGCTGCTGGCCATGGGTGCGCAGCAGTTTCATGCGCTCGTAAAGCGCGGCGTCGCGGGTGATGCACATGCCGCCATCGCCGAGTCCGCCCAGATTTTTGGACGGGAAGAACGAAAGCGTCCCGATATCTCCGAGCGTGCACGCTTTTTTCCCCTTGTATTCCGCGCCAATGGCCTGCGCCCCGTCCTCGATGACCTTGAGTCCATGCTTTTTGGCCACGGCAAGGATGGGATCCATGTCCGCGGACTGGCCGAACAGGTGCACGGGCATGACCGCCCTGGTTTTTTTCGTGATCTTTTTTTCGATGCGAGCGGGATCCATATTAAAAGTGGCCTCATCGATGTCCACAAAGACCGGGACCGCGCCGAGCCGGGCAATGCTGCCGGCCGTGGCGAAAAAGGTATAGGGCGAGGTGATGACCTCGTCGCCCGGTCCGATACCCAGTGCCATGAGCGCCAGAAGCAGCGCGTCCGTGCCAGAGGAGACACCCAGTGCGTACGGAACGTCGAGATAGTCCGCCACCCCCTTTTCGAGGGCTTCGACCTTCGGCCCCATTATAAAATGCTGCGATTCAACAACCTCGAGGACCGCGCAATTGATTTCACTTTTAATGGAGGCATATTGCGCCTTGAGATCCAGTAAAGGGACCTTCATACGTTTCAACTCCTCATAAATTAAACGTCGAGGGGCAGCGAAACACGCCGTCCCTCTTTGGCGGATTTATAGATGCCGAGTATCAGTTCGAGCGATTTGCGGCCCGAACGGCCGTCCGTGTCGGGCTCGCAACGTTGCTGGAGCACATCCACGACGTTCTTGTAATAGGCCTTGTGCCCGAAACCGTAGACATTGGGAGGGGTGTAGTTGCACTGTTTGACATATCCGTCATCGTCATCGTAGTCCGCAAACTTCCAGTATTCGAGACGGTTGACGGCAACGCCGCCGACCTTGACCGTGCCCTTTTCGCCGATGAGCGTGATAGACCCCTCCATATTGGAGGGATACACCAGCATGGTCACGTTCATGGAGCCGATGGCACCGTTACGGAACTTCATGACCACGGAGCCCGTGTCTTCGGTCTCAATTTTTCGCGCCATGGTGGCGGTCATGGCCATGACGCTGTCCACCGGCCCCATCAACCACTGGAGCGCGTCCACATAGTGGCTCGCCTGGTTCATAAAGGCGCCGCCGTCAAATTCCCAGGTACCACGCCACTTGGCGGAATCGTAATACTCCTGTGGCCGCGTCCAAAGCACATTGGCGTGCGCCATGTAAAGGCGGCCAAAGCGCCCCTTGTCCACTGCTTTTTTCACAAGCTGCAGCGTTGCATTGAGCCGGTTCTGTTTGACCACAAAAAGCCGGACATCGGAGGCGTCGCAGACATCAATAAATTCATCGACATCCTTCAGGGTGATGCCCATGGGCTTTTCACAGACCACATGTTTACCGGCCCTGGCAGCAAGGATACCGTGACGGGGATGCAGCCCGGAGGGTGTGCAGATGGAAACCGCGTCGATGTCCTTGCATTCGAGCATTTTGGCGTAATCGGTATAAACACCGGCTTTGGCAAGTTTCCCGGCCTCTTCTGCTCTTTCTTTGATGCTGTCACAGACCGCGACCAGAACAGCCCCTTCTGTCTCGGCGATAGCCTCGATATGATTTTTTGAAATACGTCCGCAACCCACGAGCCCGAAACGGATGTCTGCCATGTGTAA
>JAZDKP010000016.1:0-17104 GCA_043802925.1 Fibrobacterota bacterium
CCCTCCTTCAGCGGGAAAATAAGGCCCGCGGTATACGTTATCTGGCGCGAATTGATGAGCTTGTTGAGAAAGCGCAGGAGGCCCAAGTCCTCGAAGCCCCCTTGGGAGATGTCATAGGTAAAGTAATGCGTATACTCCAGCCCCTCGCCCGCCAGCCCGTGCACCTTGTTGTTGCGGATGACGAGGCCCTTGACGTTCCCGGCCGTAATCGGCTTTCCGAGGTTCACAAGCGCTTGGGTCGCCGGGTCAAACGTGAACAGAAAACCGTCCACCGAGGTGCCGCCGTAAAGTTTGCCGTTGTCCGCAAGCGCCCACGATTCGACGCGGTTAGTGGCGTTGCGGAACTGCACGTAAGGAAGGAACGCCTTGAGCTTTTCGACCTTGTTGGTTTTGGGGTCATAGCAGAAAAGCTGGCCCTGGCCCGTGCTGCCGTAGACCTTTCCTTCCTTGTCAAAACCCAGCGCACGGCAGAGAGCCGCTTCCGGGCCGTTGTGGATGCCGTGCGCAGCGGCCCTGGAGGTACTGTCAAGCTCCGCCTCTTTGAAAACCTCGGCCTTCTTGGCCTTCAGGTCATAGACGAAAAAACCGTTGGAAGGGAAGAGGATTCCGTACAGTTTCTCACCCGAGGGAGAAAGCGCGAGCGTGAAGATGCCTTTTTTGTCCGCAACCGGGCCCAGGACCTCGACCGTGATGGTGGCGCCGCTGGCGTTGATTTTCAGGAGCTTTCCGGTCGTGTTGGTGTCGCCGTAGGTTCCGGCATACACGGCATTGTCCTTGCCCGTTGCCATCGCATAGGCCGGCACCGTGCCCTTTTCGTTGAAGGAGGCGAAGCGGATGAAATCAACCAGCTTTTCGCCCTTGACGTCAAAACGGAAAATGTGCGGTGAAAACTTTCCGTATTCAGGCCGGGTCACACCCACCAGGTACTTGTCGGTCTCGGCAAGGGCCCGTATATTCGCCGCTCCGACCGGGAGTTTGACCTTGCCCTTTTCCGGGTGCGCGAGGTCAATGGCATAGTCGGTCGTGTTGTCACCCTTGTAATAGATATCAATTTTGGTCCCGCCGTATGCGACGGTCAGAAAAAATGCGGAGAGTACCGCAAAAACAAGAAGGTGCTGTTTCATTTGTTAATTTCCTTTTCCGGGTTGAAAACCACCAGAATTGCGCGTGAGGAACCGGACTCACCGTGGGCCGCGTCATCAACATGACGGCGGGCCGCAAAATAGATGTTACCGTCCTTATCGACGCACTGGCTGCCCGTGGCTTCTTCCATTTCGGTCCAGGGACAATCATACACAATCTTTTTGGTCTTGGCAATTGGATCGACTTCGATGAGTGAGGTGATGTTCTTTTTCATCCCGGAATTGTGGCCCCCGGCCCACATATAAAGTTTGTGGTTGGGATGGCAGTACAGGTTGGGGCAATTGGTGGACATGATGGTCTTCAGTTCGAGATCCTTTGTGGGATTGAGAATATACCCCATATCCTCGATGGGACCGACTCCCTTTTCCTGCACCGTGATTTTAAAAATCCTGGACCAGGACGTTGTGAAATAGTATTCGTTCGTTTTTTGGAAGCGCGCCCAGGCGCGGTTGCCGGAACGTAAGACCCACCCCTCGACCACGCCGGTGTCGCGCGCCAGGGGTTGATCCGCCCAGATGAGCGAATCCGCGGCGGCCTCGTATTTGATGAGAGTGCCCCGCATGTCCGTGTAATAGGCGTTACCCCAGTCGTCGGTGAACAGCGTGCGGCCCACATGCGCCTTGTTGATGCACCCTTTGTCGTAAAGAGAATCGGTCGCGAGGTCTTTGATGATGAGATGGTCGGCCGGATAGGTGATGCCGTAGACGCGCTGGCGCACCGGGTCGATTCCCACCTCCTTGATACTCTCGTAACGGCGGCCGTTGCCGAGATTGATGAGTTCAAACGTCTTCGGGTTGTACTTCATGAAGAACCCGCCAAAATAACCGTTCGGGTGGTCCATGTAGTTCTCTTCGCGGCTTTCACCTCCGTCCGTGCCGAAGTATAGCCAGCCGTCCTTGAGGTTCTCGACAACCTGCGAATGGACCTTGCCCTGCCACTGGAACCCCTGCAAGTGGCCGCCCTGCGCCACCCACCCCCTGCGCGCGATGGCTTTCTTTTCGCAATCCCATTCGAACAGGCCAATCTGGTCTGTGTGGTTGCACACCGTGACAATGACTTTGTTGGAGGCCGAGGAGTAGCAGATGCCGCCCCAACTCGAATGGGGATTGGCCATGTCCGGGTATTCGACGTACCGGATGTTGGCCCGGGAGATGGCCGGCGCGCCCGAACAGAACGCTGCGGCCAGCAGCAGAATGAGGGCTTTTATCACTGAGAAACCTCCTGCAAGATAGAGTGGCTGGCTTCGGTTTTTCGAAGTTATGAAAATAATATAATTTCAAGGAATGCGGGGAAACAGTTGTTTTAAGGGCGTGGTTCACTTTGCTTAAACAGCCAGAATTTATATATAATTTCGAGGACGGCGGATATGGAATTCTGTCGTCCTTTCTTTTTCACAATAAGGGGAAATGAACCCATGAAGGAACTCACAATCGGCATCATCGGCGGCGGCGGCTTTTTTGAATTGGTGCACGCGCCGGCCCTCAACCTCATGAAGGGCATTAAACGCAAAGTCCTGCACCGCCGCGACCCCGAAAAAGGCAAAGCCACCTGCGCCAAATGGGGCTACGATGCTTTTTACCCGGATTTTGACGAGATGTGCAAAAAGGAAAAGCCCGACTGCATCCTCTGCGTCACCCCTCCAAACGTGACCAAGGACTTCGCTGTCAGGATCATAAACATGGGCATCCCGGTCATGCTTGAAAAACCCGTTGCCAAAGACTTCGCGGGGTTGAACGAAATCAAACTCGCATACGAAAAATACAAGACCCCCCACTTCGTGGCCTATAACCGCCGCCATATCAGCATTCTGAATGAAGGAAAAAAATACGCGGAGGATAAGGGCGGAATTTCCCACTTGGCCGTTGATTTTTTCCGCGAGGACCGCACAGCACCCGCGGCACTTATGGGATCCGGGGTACACGCCATCGATGCCCTCCGTCATTTGTGCGGTGAAGTCGCGGAAATTCATACCATCACCAGTCAAACACAATACTTCGATAACAAAGCCATTGCGTACAGCACCCTGCTGACCTTCGAATCGGGCATCAGCGGGGTATTTAATTATAATTGCCGGGCCGGTGTTTGCAGCGAGCGGTACGGGCTTTTCACGGAAAACGGAACGGTTTTCATTGAACTGTCAAACCCGGGCGATATAGAGTATCCCAAAAACCTTAAAATATTCGAGATGCTGAAACTCGTCAAGGAAGTTGATTTCAACCGTGACCTGCCCAAAGACCAGCAGACCGCCTGGCATTTCAACGGCATTGTCGACGAGCAGAATTATTTTCTGGATTGCATCCGGAATAAAAAGAAGATGGAGCCTGACATCTACGAATCGATAAAAACCACACGGCTGGCGGAGGCGATTAACGTCCGCTTCAACGGGAAACTGAAGGATTTCAGCATGGGGCCGATTGAAGGCGTATAATATTTTTGCTCCGGCTCACAGCGGGCGAACGCACGCTCAACCGTAAAATGCTGATTTCAAAATAAAGTTGCCCGTGCGTTAACGGTTTCCGTTTTCAATGCCCAAGTCCTTGATTTTACGCCAAAGCGTGGTGCGCGAGAGACCGAGTGTTTTAGCGGCCAGGGACTGGTTGTTGTTGAGGCGCGCAAGCACGCGCTGGATGTGTCGTTTTTCAAGTTCCGCGAGGCTTAAAAGCTCCTCCTCCACCTCGTCCTGGTGCGCGGAAAGGCGCGGCCGGTCCTGCAACAGTCCGGGCGGCAGGTCGTCGGCGGTGATAATACCGTTTTCAGAGAGCACGACCGCGCGCTCGATGACGTTCTCGAGCTCGCGGATGTTGCCGGGATAGGCGTAATTCTGGAGTATTGCCACGACGTTGGGCTCCATAGACGGCGGCTTTTTGTCGAGTGCGGTGGCGTATTTGATGATAAAGAACGGAATAAGCCGGCTGATGTTTTCACGCCGTTCACGCAAGGGCGGCATGTTGATATGGATGACGTTGAGCCGGTAGAAGAGGTCCTCGCGGAACTTGCCCTGCTCCACCTCGTGCGCCAGGTCCTTGTTGGTGGCCGCGATGATGCGGACGTTCACGATTCTTTCCTCATTTCCGCCCACCCGGCGCACGGTCATGTCCTGCAGAAACCGCAGGAGCTTGACCTGGGCCTGCGGAAGGAGTTCACCGATTTCGTCGAGGAAAAGCGTTCCCTGGTTGGCCTCCTCGGTGAGCCCCTTTTTATCGTAGGCCGCGCCGGTGAAAGCGCCCCGCACGTGGCCAAAAAACTCGCTCTCGATGAGGTTTTCGGGCATGGCGCCGCAGTTGACCGCCACAAAGGGGCCATCTGCACGCTTGCTTTTCATGTGGATGTAGCGCGCAAAGACCTCCTTGCCCGTGCCGCTCTCGCCGCTCACCAGCACCGTGCTGTCGGTACGCGCGACCTTGTCGGCCATTTCGATGGCGCGCCGCATCTTTTCGTTACCGCCCACAAGGTCGTGCATAAGGCGCGTCTGGGACTCGAGATACTTGAGCTCCTTGTCCTGGCGGAGCGCCACCTTTTCGATGACCAGCCGCAGGTCATCCGGGCTGACCGGTTTTACGAGGTAAAGGTAGGCTCCGTAGCGGATGGCGCGCGTTGCGATTTCGATGTCGGACAACTGGGTGAGCACGATGATTTCGCAGGCCGTGATGTTGACCTTGATGTAGCTGATGAGGTCTATTTCCTTGTCGCAGGACTGGCTGATGTCGAGCACCACGATGCTGATGCGCTCTTTGGACAGTATTTTAAGCGCCTGGGAAGCGTTGCCGGCCTCCACGAGGTCGTACCCCGGAAGGGCCATGGCGTCGAGCAATTCCTTACGGATTTTACGCTCGCAATCGATGACCAGGATTATCTTTTTGGCGTCCATGGTTATTGGAACCAGTTCTTGGCACGGCTGAAAAAACTGCTCTCACCCCTGGGCTTGGCCCGGTCGATGTCCGCCAGTTGTGAATATAATTCCTTTTCCTGGTTGGAGAGCTTGTCGGGCACCATCACGCGCACCTTGACGAGGATGTCGCCCCGCGACTTGGGGTTGTTGACACCCGGCAGCCCTTTGCCCCGCAGGCGAAGCACTGAATCGGACTGCGTACCCGGAGCCACGGTGAGTTTGACCTTGCCTTCGAGCGTGTCGAGCACCACGCTGTCGCCCATGACGGCTTGCGGCACGGTAATCATGAGTTCGCAGACAAGGTCCTGGTTGTGGCGTTCAAAGAGCGGGTGCTCCTGCTCCTCGATAATGACAATGAGGTCGCCGGCCGGACCGCCCTGCACGCCCGCATCGCCCATACCGCGAAGCGGGATGTAGTTGCCTTCGGACACACCCGCCGGGATGTTGACCGACACCGTGGTTTCGGAGTGCGCGCGGCCGTCGCCCCCGCAGGCTTTGCACTTGTTCTGCACGGTCTGCCCTGTGCCGCCGCAGGTGGTGCAGGTGGTGACGTTGACCATTTGCCCGAATAGCGACTGGGTGACCCGCCGCATCTGTCCCGTGCCTCCGCAGGTGGGGCACACCTGTGCGCCCGTGCCGCCCTGGCTGCTGCAGGCCGAACATTTTTCTTTTTTATGGTACTTGATTTTTTTGGACGTGCCCGTGGCGATTTCGTCGAGTTTGAGCGTCACGCGCACCTGAAGGTCGTTGCCAGCCACGCCCTGCCGGCCGCGTCCGCCGCCCCCCCGTCGCCGACCCCCGCCCCCGCCGCCAAAAATGCCGTCAGAAAAAGAGTCGCCGCCAAAGTCGTGCATGAAGGCGCGGAGGGCGTCAGAGATATCAAAGTCCTGAAACCCGCCGCCCCCGCCGCCGTACCCGCCATGCCCGCCGCTGCTGAAGGCCGCATGGCCAAACTGGTCGTACTGCTTTCGCTTGTCGGGCTCTTTCAGGATTTCGTACGCCTCTGTGGCCTCCTTGAATTTTCCTTCAGCGTCCTTGTTCCCCTTGTTTTTATCGGGGTGATACTGCATCGCCAGCTTGCGGTAGGCGGCCTTGACCGCATCAGTATCCGCATCGCGGGCGATGCCCAAAACCTCGTAGTAGTCGCGCTTATTCGCCATTTACTTATCGTCCACGACTTCAAAGTCCGCGTCCACTGCGCCATCCTTTTTACCACCCTTGCCCTTGTTGCCATCGCCGGCTGCAGGCCCTTCCGGACCGGCCTGCGGCCCGGGCCCGGCTTCGGGTCCGGCCGGGCCCTGCGGGCCCGCCGCGGCACCGGCTGCGGCTTCGGACTTGTACATTTCTTCGGCCAGTTTGTGCGCGGCCTGGGCCAGTTCCTCGGCGCCCTTGTTGATGGCCTCCGCGTTTTCGCCCTTGACCGTTTCCTTCAGTTTTGCCACGGCCGCCTGGATTTTGTTTTTGTCGTCGTCCGAAACCTTGGCCCCGGCCTCTGTAAGCGTCTTTTCCGTGCCGTAGATGAGCTGCTCGGCCTTGTTCCGTGCGTCCACGAGTTCGTGCGCCTTTTTGTCTTCGTCCGCGTGCGCCTCGGCGTCCTGGACCATCTTCTTGATTTCGGCCTCGGAGAGGCCTGAACTCGCTTCGATGCGGATTTTCTGCTCCTTGCCTGTTGCCATGTCCTTGGCCGACACATGCACGATACCGTTGGCGTCAATGTCAAAGGTCACTTCAATCTGGGGCACGCCGCGCCGCGCCACGGGAATACCCACGAGGTCGAAACGGCCGAGCGTCCGGTTGTATTTGGCCATTTCACGCTCGCCCTGAAGCACGTGAATGGAAACGGCCGTCTGGTTGTCATCGGCCGTGGAGAAAATCTGGCTCTTTTTGGTGGGAATGGTGGTTCCTTTTTCGATGAGCTTGGTGAACACATTGCCCAGCGTCTCGATGCCCAGTGAAAGCGGGGTGATGTCGAGGAGCAGCACGTCCTTGACAGCCTCGTCGCCGGAAAGGATGGCGCCCTGGATGGCCGCGCCCACGGCCACGACCTCGTCGGGATTGACGGAGCGGTTTGGCTCCTTGCCAAAGATTTCCTTGACCTTGGCCTGAATGGCGGGCACGCGCGTGGAGCCGCCCACAAGCAGCACCTCGGTAATCTGGTCAGCGGTGATGCCCGCGTCCTTGATGGCCTGCCGGCAGGGCGCCACGGATTTTTCGATGAGAGGCATGATAATCTGCTCGAGTTTGGCGCGGGTAAGGTTCATGTCAAGGTGCTTGGGGCCGCCCGCGTCCGCGGTAATGAACGGCAGGTTGATGGAGACGCTCATGGACGAGGAGAGCTCGCACTTGGCGCGTTCGGCCGCCTCCTTGAGGCGCTGGAGCGCGATACGATCCTTGCGCAGGTCAATGCTCTGTTCCTTCTTGAACTCGTCGGCCAGGTAGTCGATGATGGCCTGGTCAAAGTCATCGCCGCCGAGGTGCGTGTCGCCATTGGTGGACTTGACCTCAAAGACGCCATCGCCGATTTCGAGGATGGAGATGTCAAAGGTGCCGCCGCCGAAATCGTAAATGGCCACAACTTCGTTCTTTTTCTTTTTATCGAGGCCGTACGCAAGCGCCGCGGCCGTGGGCTCGTTGACAATGCGAAGAACCTCAAGACCCGCGATGCGGCCCGCGTCCTTGGTGGCCTGGCGCTGGGCGTCGTTGAAATACGCGGGCACCGTGATGACCGCCTGCTTGACCTCGTGACCAAGATAGTCTTCCGCGGTCTTTTTCATTTTCTGGAGAATCATGGCGGAAATTTCGGGCGGAGTATAGTCCTTTCCGCCGGTGTTGACCTTGACGAGTTCTTCGGAACCACCCACGATTTTATAAGGTACGAGCTTTTCCTCGCTGCCCACTTCACCGTGCCGACGTCCCATGAAACGCTTGATGGAATAAACCGTATTCTCAGGATTGGTGACGGCCTGCCGCTTGGCGGTTTGCCCCACGAGAATTTCGCCGTTTTTAGAAAAGCCGACAACAGACGGCGTGGTGCGTCCGCCTTCGGAATTTTCAATGACTTTAGGCTCTCCGCCTTCCATAATGGACACACACGAATTTGTGGTCCCGAGGTCAATACCGATTACTTTTGCCATGGGTAGCTCCTTTTTTGACATTTTAAATAAATTTTATAAATTCATCTTTTCAACTAAAATAATATGCAAAATTGAGTCCAAGGATGAAACTGGCTAAAAAAAGCAAAAAACGTTGAAAATAAAGGCAGTGAATTCTAATTGTTTCCTTTTGAAACGGCTACTTTCGCGTATTGAACAATCTTATTATTAAGTAAATATCCTTTCTGGAGAACCTGGGCAATCTGGTGTTCGGGCACATCGCCCGAGGCAATCTGCATTACCGCCTCATGCTTTTCAGAATCAAAGAGCTCGCCCATGGGATTATACTCGGTCAGGCCCGCTTTTTTCAACTTGTCGTTAAAGAGGTTATAGATAAGCGTAACCCCTTTATAAAAAGCCTCTACATCCTTTTCCTTGTGTGCCGGGTCCAGCGCACGCTCAAAGTTTTCAAGGACCGGGATGAGTTCCTTGATGAGGCTTTCGTTGGCCGCCTCAGTGAGCCGTACCGATTCGCGCGCAATGCGGCGCTTGTAGTTGTCAAATTCCGCGAGTCCGCGCAGGCGCGCGTCCTTGAGACCCGTATTCTCCTCTTTCAGCCGCTCGTTCTCTTTTTTTATCATCTGCATTTCCGTCTCTTTGGGGTCCGCAGGGGGCTGCGCCTGTGACATGAAGTCCTGCTCATCCGGGCAGGATGCGTCAACGGCCGATCCTTCGGCAAGCGGGGACGCGCATTCGGACGCGGGCTCCGGAGCGAAATCGGGGGTTTTGTTATTGTCTTTCATGGTGTTGCCATCTCCTTATTGAGACGCCCCGATGGGGCGTCTGTACTTGCCTGCCCTCTTTTGCCTGCCCTCTTGTCCCCTCCCCCTCTCCTTTTGGAGAGGGGGCCGGGGGGGTGAGGTGTTAAAATCTCTTTGCCAACACCTCTGCCGTATAGGACACCACGGGGATGAGCTTGGGATAGGGCATACGGCGCGGGCCGATGATGCCGACCGCGCCCGGCACGCCGCCGATGGTGTACCGCGACGACACGATGCTGTATGACCGGAAGCCGCCGTCCGCATTTTCACCTCCGATGGTGATGTAGACGCCCTCGCGCTGTTTTCGTTTATCCAGGAGGTGCACCAGCATCTCCTTGTTCTCCATGAGCTCGATGACCGCCTCGACGTCCTCCTTTTTCCCGAATTCGGGTTGTTCGAGGATATGGGAGGCACCGCTTAAATGGAGGATTTTATCGACCGGAAAGTTGGACAGGTCCTCGAAACGGTCAAGGAACAGCCGGATGACGCCGATTTTTTCAGGATCATCCGTGTGCATCATTTCAGGCAGATGCGCCTGAATATCCTCGAGCATGCGCCCGGACAAACGGCTGTTGATAAATTCCGCGGCAGCCTGGAGTTCACGGGATGAAAAAGCGGTCCTCACCTCGACAATGATGGTATTGATAAGGCCGGACTCCACGGCAAGCACCAGCAGCAGGCGGTGTTCGGCCACCTCGACAATGGAAAGCCGGCGGAAAACGCCGTTGTGAAGCCGCGGGGAAAGCACGAGCCCGAGTTGACGCGAGAGGCCCGAGAGAATGCGCGATGTGATGCCCGCCAGTTCCTCAAAGCTGCCGGCCGCGAGGTCGTACCGCTTTTCGATGGAATCCTTTTCCTCGTTCGAAAGCTCAGAAAGCTCGATGAGATGGTCCACATAATAACGGTAGCCCTTGTCCGTGGGAATGCGGCCCGCGGAGGTATGCAGCTGCTCAACAAAGCCCTTTTCCGCGAGATCGCTGATGACATTACGCACGGTCGCGGCCGAAAGTTCAAGGCCGCTTTTACGCGAAATAGCGCGCGACCCTTCGGGCTCGGCCATGACCACATAGTCACGGACAATGGTGTCGAGGATGGTCGATTCGCGTTCGGTGAGTATGTTCTGTTCCATTGGTAACCGAAGTACGTTTCTAAAACATCAAAGAAAATTCCCCGCAGGTTTTTAACGGCCTGCGGGGAACCATTTATCAGGTCACTGGCATGAAGGCCTTTATGCCGGCATTACATGTCCATGCCGCCCATGCCACCCATGCCGCCCATGCCGCCGCCGCCGCGTCCCGCAGGTGCGGATTCCTTTTCCTCTTTCTTTTCGCAGATGATGGCTTCGGTGGTGAGGAGCAGGGCCGCGATGGAGGCCGCATTGGTCACGGCCGCCTTGGTGACCTTGGTGGGGTCAATGACGCCGGCCTTGATGAGGTTTTCGTACTTGTTGGTCTGGGCGTTGAAGCCGTAGTCGTCCTTGTGCTTTTTCACTTCGTCGACCACGACGCTGCCTTCGACGCCCGCGTTGCCCACGATTTGACGGATGGGCTCTTCGAGCGCGCGGCGGATGATGCGCACGCCCAGGGCCTCGTCGGCGTCGTCCAACTTGAGCGCATCGAGGGCGGGCAGGCAGCGCAGGAGCGCCACGCCGCCGCCGGGAACGATGCCTTCTTCGGCCGCGGCACGCGTGGCGTGCAGGGCGTCTTCGACACGGGCCTTCTTCTCTTTCATTTCGGTCTCGGTGGCCGCGCCCACATTAATGACCGCGACACCGCCGGCCAGCTTGGCCAGCCGTTCCTGGAGTTTTTCCTTGTCGTAGTCGGAAGTGGTTTCGTCAATCTGCTTGCGGATTTGCGCAATGCGCGCCTTGATGTCCGTGCCCTTGCCCGCACCTTCGATGAGCGTGGTGTTATCCTTGTCGATGACAACACGCTTGGCCTTTCCGAGGTCGGCCAGGGTGGTGTTTTCGAGCTTGAAGCCGATTTCGTCGGCAATGACACGGCCGCCCGTCAGGGTGGCGATGTCTTCGAGCATGGCCTTGCGGCGATCGCCAAAGCCCGGGGCCTTGACGGCCGCAACTTTGAGCGTTCCACGAAGCTTGTTGACCACCAGCGTGGCCAGGGCCTCGCCATCGACATCTTCGGCAATGATAAGCAGCTGCTTGCCGGACTGGGCGGTCTTTTCGAGGAGCGGGAGCAGGTCCTTCATGGCGCTGATTTTTTTGTCGTGGATGAGAATGACCGCGTCTTCGAGCACGGCCTCCATGGTGTCGGGATTGGTGACGAAATAGGGCGAAATGTAGCCGCGGTCAAACTGCATGCCTTCGACCACGTCGAGGCTGGTGTCCGTGGACTTGGCCTCTTCGACAGTGATGACGCCGTCCTTGCCGACCTTTTCCATGGCATCGGCAATCAGGTTGCCGATGGTTTCGTCGTTGTTGGCGGAGATGGTGCCGACCTGGGCGATTTCCTTTTTGCCCGAAACAGGCTTGCTCATTTTGATGAGCTCTTTCATGACCACTTCGACGGCCTTGTCGATGCCGCGCTTGACGCCCATGGGGTCCGCGCCGGCAGTCACGTTTTTAAAACCTTCGTGGACGATAATCTGGGCAAGCACCGTGGCGGTAGTGGTACCGTCACCGGCGATGTCGGAGGTCTTGCTGGCCACTTCCTTGACAAGCTGTGCGCCCATGTTCTCGAAAGCATCGGGAAGCTCAATCTCCTTGGCGACCGTGACGCCGTCCTTGGTGATGGTGGGCGAACCGAAGGATTTGTCGATGACCACATTGCGGCCTTTGGGACCGAGGGTCACTTTGACCGCATTGGCAAGCTGGTCCACACCCCGTTTGAGGGCTTCGCGGGCCGAGGAATCAAATTTTAACTGTTTAGCCATTTTTTATTTCTCCTTGAATATTTTATTGAATTAATACTTGGCCAGAATGTCGCTCTCACGCATGATAAGGTACTCGGTGCCGTCCACGGTGATTTCGGAACCCGAGTACTTGCCATAAAGGATTTTGTCCCCGACCTTGACTTCCATTTCAACTTTTTTTCCATCTTCGACTTTGCCAGGCCCCACGGCCATGACTTCGCCTTCCTGGGGCTTTTCTTTGGCATTGTCAGGAATGATGATTCCACCTGTGGTCTTTGCGATCGCTTCGAGAGCTTTAACAACGACTCTGTCAGCCAACGGTTTAACTTTCATCCGCGTCTCCTTTGTTTGTTGTTTTTAGGATTTTAATGTTTTTTACGCTTTTTTGTTAGCACTCACTATCATAGAGTGCTAAAGTATAATAAACAGGGCAGGAAAAGTCAAGGGGGGAGATCCAAAAACCCCGTACATTGTTGTCCAAAACAACAAAAGAGGTCGTAGTTTGCTGTGCCACACATCAGATTCCGATGTCCCCTTACATTCCATACAAAACAAAATATAGCCACCTCGCCCCTCCCCCGCCATTTCCCTTGTGCCATCACCCCTCCATTAGATAATTTTCATAGTATAAATGAAGACCCTCTTTGTCGTGGAGGACGAGGACAAAATCTCCCAGCTCCTCTGCACCAAACTCGCGGCGCGCGGGTACTGTGCCATCCCCTTCGGAAATGGTGCGGACGCTTGGCACGCCCTCGGTTCCGTGGCCCCGCCTGACCTTATTATTTCCGATGTGCTCATGCCCCAGATGACCGGCTTTGAGCTGCTCGAACGGATCCGCGCCAACGATAAGCTGAAAAGCATTCCCTTGCTCCTGCTAACCTCGGTCTCCATGGAAGAAGACATTGTGAAAGGACTCGAAATGGGCGCCAACGACTATGTGGTCAAACCCTTCAGCTTTGCCGAACTCGCGGCGCGGATAAAAAAATGGATTTGAAAGCAAAAACCCGGAGGCCTTCCATGACCCTGCGTCTGACCGTTTTCCATCTGTTGCCGGCTATTCTTTTCATGACACCGCGCGGGCTTGTTGCGCAGCCGTCTGTGGACACGGTGAACGTCGCCCCCTATTACCTCCAGTCCGGCGGGCAGTTCTTTCCCATGGACACCACGCTGAAAAAAGCCCCCCCCCTCGCGCCCGTGCTGCCGCCCGCGCCCCGCGTGGATTATCAGAAGGCCCTCGATACAATGGATGCGAAAGGGCTACGCGACCTGAACGAACGGTTCGCAAAGCTGAACCGGAAAGAGGAAGGCGTTGACCAGTACCGGAAATACTTTGAGACCCATGTCGGTTCCGAGACGGTGAAAATGGCCTACGCCCAGCTTCTGGGCTGGAGCAACCGTTTTGAGGAGTCCATCCGTGAATACCAGTCCATCCTCAAGGAAAACCCGGAGAACGGGGACGCCAAAATGGGCCTCGGTCTCGTACTGGGATGGTCGGGGCGGTACCACGAGGCAGAGAGCGTGTTCGTGACCCTGTACGCCAAGAACCCGGAGAACCTCGACGCCAAAATCAACCATGCGCGCCTCCTCTCGTGGCAGGGCCAGTGGGACGAAGCCATTGCGCTGCTCAAAGAGGTCGTGCTGGGCTTCCCGCAAAACCTGTATGCGCACGAGGCGCTTGCCTTCATCTATAAATGGAAGCATAACTACAACGACGCCTACCACCATTTCATGGCCATCACCCGGCTCGACGGTGACTCCGCGGTCATTTTGAACGCGCATTACCAAATGGCGGAACTTGATTACTGGAAGGGCCGCACCCGGTTGTCCACTGCGAGACTGAACGACGTGCTCCGAAAATACCCGGACGCGCGAAAGTTTTCGGACAAGCTCTCTGAAATCGAGGACTTTCTCCGGCCCCGTTTTTCCGCGGACCTCATCCGCTACCAGGAAGCAGGTCAGAACCCGGGCGGTAAAAGCCTTTCGGGCTCGGGCAACAACGGCGGGGTTCTCCGCTTTGAAAAAAACCTGTCACTGCTTGCCACATTGAAAACGGAATTTCAGCTCCGAAACGAGACCGCGGACCAGGTTTCCCCTGTCAAGGAAACGCGGCTTTACAATGTCGGGGTCGGCGCCATTCACATTGAACCGGAATTCCGTTACAAGGACAGCGCGGTCTTCCACATCTTCTACTCCCCGACTCTGTATTGGAACCGCGACAAGGCGCGACCCAGCCTGGACGAGAGGACTCTTTTCCACGGCATGGGTCTTTTCGGGACCCTCCGGACATTCTCGCGCCTTTACTGGGGCCTCACGCGCACCCCCTGGATATCGAACAACGGAAGCCATCTCACGGTTCTGTCACGCTACACCGGCAACGCGGCCTCGTTATTTCAGCTGGATCCCAAAACCAGCCTGTCGGCCTCCGCCACCGTGCACCTGTACGAAGACCGCAACGTGCTGCAGGAATACTACGCGGAGGCTGTCCGCACGCTGACCCCGCTCTTCCGGCTGACGCTGCGGCCTTTTAGCAAAGCCTACCGCGACCAGGTCCCGGACTATTTCACCTACCGTTACTGGGGCGGACTCGACGCCCTCTTTGGCGCGGAGCGGGAGATTGGAAACTGGCGGCTTGCGGGCGAAGCGCTCGCGGGACTGAACGCGCTCCAGCAGGACGATGCGGAACAGAAAATCTTTGGCGCATTCGGTTTAAGACTGAACCCCGCGTTCCGTTTTTACGGGCAACATGAACTGCGGCTCTCGCTTTCTGGCCTTATCAACACGGACAACTATTACCTCTACAGCCTCGGCCTCCATTATGGGATGTAACCAGCTCCTTCTCTGCGTTTCGGCCCTCGCGCTGCTGGCCGCTCCGGACTGCGCGCCCCGGCGGCCTGCAGACGAATTCCAGGCAAACCGTCAGACCCGGTGGCTTGCGTCGCGCGTGGCGCCGAATACGGTGCTGCCCTCTCCGCTCCCCTCGCGCCGGAACCTCATTTTAAGCTATGACCTACCCGAAAGCGACCCAAGTTTCCGTTACATGCACAACAAATCCTTCCTTTACGACAATGCCATAGCGGCCATCGCATTCGCCTCCACGGGCGAATGGGAACGGGCCGAAAAGCTGCTGCTCACCCTGAGCACACTCCAGCGGTACGACGGCAGCTGGTGGTTCAATTACAACCTCGGCGTGGAATGGCCGTCGGAAACGGACCCGGACTTCGCGCTCGTGCGCTCGGGAGCCGTGGCCTGGGCCGGTTATGCCTATTGCTTTTTTCTTGAGAATCATCCGGACCTGCCTGAAGCGTCGCGTCTCCGCGCGCTCTTCCTGAATACGGCCCGGAAGATTGCGGGATTCCTGGAGGCGGTCTCGATCGCGGATTCATCGAGTCCCCTGCACGGCCTGGTCACGGGCGGAAGCAATACCATCGCCCTGAGAATGGATTCCACAGGTACGCCCGTGGAGAAATGGACCGCGCTGCCCATCACCTGGGCCAGTTCCGAGCACAACATCGACGCCCATCTTTTCTACAGCCATCTTTACACGCTAACGCGGGACACGGTCTACAAAACGCGGGCGGAGTCCATCGCCAACAGCATGATGAGGGTCCTCTGGTCTGAAAAGGACGGCCAATTTTTCCGCGGCATCAAGGGAGACGGTGCCGTTGACAGCGTGCTGGCACTCGACTGCGCGGCCTGGGCCGGAGCTTTTTTACGGAATATCGGGAGAGCCGACCTCGCGGTCCGCTGCCTGACCACGGTGGAGCGGGATTACCGCAACACGTATGACGGCCTCACCGGTTACCGGCCCTACATCCGTACGCCGGTGCATGAGACAAAGCGCATCAATGCCTACTATTATCCCGAAAAACCGGATATGCAGTGGGGCGGCTTCCCCTTCTGCTGGATGGAGGGCGGTTACGGTGTTCTATTGGCCATGGACGCGGCCGGTAAAACAGAGGAGGCCCGGACGCTCCTGAAAGCATGGACCATGCGTTTCAGCCCGGACACACTGGGCGGCATCCCTTACAGCGTAGCCGAAAAGGCCGTACCCTACCAGTTCACGCTCTGGAAAAGCGTGGCCTCCACGGCATGGCATGTCATTCTCGTGGGCCTCCTGTCCAAAAAACAGCTTCAGCATCCCTTCTTCTCAAAGGCCGGGGAATGAAACCCACCCCCTTTCCCCCTCCCTCCCGCGACGGCAGGGAGGGGGTCCAAGTAAATCGTGAGCCGTCCCCAGAAACTTGGACACACCAAGAACCAAAGTTATTTTATCTACAGGAGGTGTGTTCATGGAACGAAGAACTCGGAAAGAGTACACTGCCGACTTCAAACGGCAAGCAGTTGAACTATGGGTAAGCTCTGGCAGAACGGCCAAGTCGATTGAATGTGAACTTGGCCTGTACCAAGGCGCCTTGCGCCACTGGCGGGATGAACTGGCCGAGGACCCGAAAAATGTTTTCCCCGGTACGGGGCGTTTAAAGCCCGAAGAAGCGGAAATGCAGCGATTACGCAGAGAGAATGAGATTCTGCGTGAGGAGCGCGACATCTTAAAAAAAGCAGCGGCCATCTTCTTGAAAACACCGAAAACAGGTACCAATTCATGAAACGCTATCGCGACGAATTTTCGGTGAAGAGGATGGCCAAAGTATTGGGAGTGTCGCGAGCCGGTTTTTATGCATGGCTTAAGCGCAAACCAAGCCTTCGACAGCAGGAAACCGCTGCTTTTGATGCGGAGGTCAAGACCGAGTTTGAGAAGTCTCGGAAATGCTATGGACGGGAGCGTCTCACGGAAGCGCTTCATCGTCGTGGGCGTTCCTGCGGCCGTAAGCGTGTCTCCCGCAGTCTTCAGCGGCAAAGGTTGCGTGCAAAACAGCCGAAGAAGTTTATTGCGACCACGGACTCGAAGCATTCTTTTCCGGTGGCGCAGAACCTTCTTGCCAGAGAATTTCACGCAGAAAGACCGAACCAAAAGTTGGTCAGCGATATTACCTATCTGCCTTGTCGGCAAGGATGGCTCTATCTGGCCGTTATCATTGATCTCTACTCTAGGCGGGTTGTTGGCTGGTGCGTCAGTCATTCCCTGAAGCATAACACGGTCTTGACCGCCTTTTATCGCGCTACGAGAGAACTCGGATCGGTCAGGGGTACTATCCTTCATTCGGACCGAGGGGTCCAATACTGTTGCACGGGTTTTACGGCTGCAATGGCTCTCTTTGGCATTGTGCAAAGCATGAGTCGAAAGGGTAACTGCTGGGATAATGCCGTTGCAGAGTCGTTTTTCTCGGCAT
>JAZDKP010000017.1:0-17038 GCA_043802925.1 Fibrobacterota bacterium
TCGATGAACTGGTTGAAAAAGGCGAGGTCATCATGGCACCGGTCCATGACCGCTGAAAAAACAGTCTTGAGAAAGGCTTCGGCCATGTCCATGTTGCCGCGAATGTCGCAGAAGGACATCTCGGGCTCGACCATCCAAAACTCGGCGAGGTGGCGCGCGGTATTGGAATTCTCCGCGCGGAAGGTGGGCCCAAAGGCATAAATGCTGCCGAGTGCGGTGGCGTAGCACTCCCCTTCCAGCTGGCCACTCACCGTGAGGTTGGCCGGCTTGCCAAAAAAATCCTTTGTAAAGTCGACCCCGCTCTGTGTTTTCGGCACGTTCATGAGGTCCAGCGTGGTCACGCGGAACAGGGCCCCGGCCCCCTCGCAATCGCTGGCCGTGATGACGGGGGTATGCACATGGAGGAAGCCGCGCTCCTGAAAAAAAGAGTGGATGGCAAAGGAGAGCGCGTTCCGGACGCGGGCCACGGCGCCAAAGGTGTTGGTGCGCGGCCGGAGGTGCGCGAGGGTGCGTAGGAATTCGAAAGAATGTTTTTTCTTCTGGAGCGGATAGTCTTCGCCCGCGAAACCGTGGACGATGACGACCGTTGCCTGCAGTTCGAGCGACTGTCCCTTGCCCGGCGAGGCGGCCAGCACCCCTTCCACCGTGACGGACGCACCCGTGGCCGCCTTCTGCACCTCGCTTTCGTAATTTGCAAGCGACGCATCCACCACGGCCTGAAGTGACTTGACAGAGGAGCCATCGTTCATTTCAAGGAAAGAAAAGCCCTTGGCATCGCGCCGCGTGCGCAGGAGACCGGAGACCCGCACCGCGTCACCCGGGGCGCCGGTCTTAAAAATGTCTGAAATCCGTTTGTTTTCCATGGTCAGCTTCCCTGGAGAATAAGGTTCAGCCCGTGGTAAAGGCAATATCCGAGCGCCAGCGCGGCGAGCACCGTAAGCGCCAGCAGAATCCGGTTGACGGCCTTGAGCGTGGACGGTTTCATGGCGGCCCCCTTTTTATGCGAGTGTGCGGCGGATATAGGTTTCGATGTCCGTCAACCGTATTCCGGCCGCGGCCTTGAATGCGCTGTTGTCGAACCGCAGGTCCGCCTGGAGCGGCACTTCGGACTTTGCCTCGGCCATGACGAGCGGCTGCAGGAGCGTCCGGGGGAGCTTCAGCGCGTCCACCGTCCATTCGCCGAGGGTGACACGGTTGACGCCTCGGTCCCCGCCCGCCAGCAGCACGCCCTGCACCGGGGAAGCGGCCAGCCGGATCACGGCATCCGCGAGATCATCCGCGGCAATCGGCGTGCGCCACTGGTCCGTAAAGAGCGGGAGGGACCGGCCGTTTTTTGCGCGCGTCACCATCCATTCGAGGAAGCCGCCGGGCTTGTACGCGGGCAACCCCAGGATGAGCGCGCTCCGGATGATGACGGCGTCGGACGCGTGTTCGCGAACCGCGGCCTCCCCTTCCAGCTTGGTGCGGCCGTACACCGATATCGGATCCGGCACATCCTCCAAGGTATAGGGCGCCCCCTTGTTTCCGCTGTAAACCATGTCGGTGGAGAAGTGGATGAGACGGATGGAGCCTCCGCACGCTCGCGCAAGTACCCGCGCCCCTTCAACCTGGACCGCCTGCGCCCGTTCCAAATCGCGCTCGCAGTCGCCCACGGGAAGGCAGGTCAGATTGACAACACAGTCCGGCCGGACAAGGCCGAAGAGCCGGTGCAGCGAATCGGTATCGCGGATATCGGCCTGGTGACCCGACGCGGCAAAAGGCTCCGGAATACCGGAATAAAAGACAGGGTGAAGAGACACGTCCGGGTAAAAAGGCGCGCGGCGCAACAGGGTGCCCCCGAGAAGGCCACCGGAACCAATCACGAGGATGTTGATGGACATGGCCGGATGAGAAAGCTACTCGGACTTTTTGAACACCACGGGGTAGGTGACCTTTTGCGGGCCGTATTCCGGTTCGATGGCCGGAAAACTCCAGGACTTGACCATAGTAAGAACCTTGTCGCGGAATTCGTCGTTTTGAATGTCGGACTCCGGGTCAATGGCCACATGGGAGGTCTTGCCATCCGTTTCGATGAGGAAAGAGACCCGGAGGGCCCCGGAAAAGTCCGCGCCCCGTTTCAACATGGCATTATAGATGCCTTGAAGGGGTTTGGCCTTGCTTTCAATTTCACGGCCGATAAATGAGGGTTTGCGGAGCGGGTGCGCGTTGACGTCGAGGCGCTCCTTCTGCATTTCTTTCCGCGCCTGCTGGAACTCCTCAGCCTGCTGCTTCTGGGCCTGCACGGCCTCCTTTTCCGCCGCTTTTTCACCGGAAAGGTCCAGTTTTTCAATGATGTCAAGCACATCCGCGTCGCTTTTAGTGAGTGCTTTGCGGACCGATGCGCGTTGCGCCACGCGCTCCTTGTCCGTGGTCTTGCTTTCCTCGCCCATGATACCCGAAAAGGTGTTGAGCTCGTCAAAAAAGTTGGCGTCACGGTACTTCTGGAGCCGGGCCATGGCAATCTGGGTGATCTGCTTGTCACGCTCGTAAAATTCGCCGAGGATATAGACGCGGCGGTTGGCCTCGGTGGCCCATTTCGTTTCCGGGTAATCATTGAGCAGGCGGCGGTAATTGTCGACCGCCAGCGCGGCCTCGCCGAGTTCCTCGTGGCAGCGCCCCTTGAGAAAGACCGCCTCGGAAAGAACCCGGGGGTCTTTTGCGGACTTTTCGATTTCGGAAAAGACCGTGATCGCGTTCTTGTAGTCCATGAGCAGGTAGAGCTGTTTACCGTAGGCGATGGTGGGCGCCTGGTTTTTACGGATCTCGGTGAGCTCGTCGTCGACCTTGTTGATGAAGTCGAGGAGCGTCCAGGCCGTGACCGCGGCCTCGGTATCGGCAAAGCGGGCGATGACGTCCTCGTACGATGCGCGCGCCTTTTCCATGTCGCCGTTCATGGACTCGCAGAACCCTTTGTGCAGGATGATGTAAGCCTCGATGTCGGACGAGTGCTTTTTGGCTTTGAGGATGGAGACATACATGGAGAGCGCCTTGTCGTAGCGCCGGTTGCGCTCGTAGAAATAAGCGACTTCAAGCTCCTGGTTGTCCTTGATTTTTTCGGTTTCGGCCATCTGGGACTTTCCCATGATGACGCGCAGAAGGTTCATGCCGATGCGCACGATGGGATTGAGGTAGTTCCAGGCCGAAAGATTGCGGGGCTCGTCCTTGAGGAAGTCGCTGGCAATGACGGCCATGACCTTGGACTCGACCGCGTAATCCGCGGAATCCTCGTAACCGCGCTCCATCCGCCGCTTGATGATGGAGTATTTGGCCAGCATGTTGAGGCTCTTGTTGAGGTCCTGCTGGTGGGCGATGCGGTAGAGTGTTTTATCAAGCTCCTGGAACCGGATGTCAATGACGGACATATTGAAAAAGACGCTGAACGCAATGATGAACAGCACGAACAGCACCGGGGGCAGGAAGGCCAGGGATTGCTTGAGCGAACCATTGGGCATGCGCGGGGGTCCCTTTGAGGCGTTAAACCTTGCGGCGGTCGATGGCGTAGCTGCTGCCTTCCATCTTTTTAACCACCTTTTTCATCTCCGCGGCCACGGAGACCAGCTCCACGTGGCTGCTGAACGGGCGCAGCATATTGCAGACCACGGCCAGTGAAATGGTCATGAGCGGGAACCGCATGCGTTCGCCCTGGCGCGACACCGAGTCGATGTACCCGTTGCGCGCATCGGTCTCGTTGTAGAACTGGGTGATATCGTGGTCGAAATAGCCGATAATCTGCTTGCAGCAGGGCTCCCAGAGCTCGAAGGGAACCACCGTGACAAAGTCGTCGCCGCCCTCGTGGCCGTTGAAAATACGCTTGTCGGCAAGGGCTTTGGTGGCCTCATTAAAGCAGTCGCGCGTATAGAGAATGACATCATCGCCGCGGGTAAAGCCGTATTTGTCGTTGTAGGCCTTGAAGTTGTCGAGGTCGGCGTAGATGACCGCGAGTTTTTCGTTGGCATTGAGCCGGCGGTCGATTTCCTGCGCAATGGTGATGTTGCCCGGGAGTCCGGTGAGCGGGTTGGCGCCGCGGTCCATTTCGCGCATGTGCTGGAGCGCCACACTCATTTCGTTGAACGCGATGGCAAGACGGCCGATTTCATCGTCGCGAAGGATGTTGACGCGCGCCTTGACGTCCCCCTGCGCCACCTGCTTGGTGGCCTCGTAGATTTCGAGGATGGGCGCGATGATGGTTTTGGACAGGAAGAGGGCCGAGATGATGTGGATGAAGACCACCAGCACACCGATGATCACACACTGGATGACCAGGTTCTTCATTTTGTCGTTGACGTCCTTCATGGAGATCATGGCCTTGACCACCACGGTCTTGTCGAGCCCGTAACTGATGGGCACGTACAGGTTGATGACCTTATGCTTGCGGTCGATGACATGGTAGAAGATGCGGTTTTCGAAGCTGTTCTTCTGGATGGACTTGATGACGCCCGCGATTTCGGCCGGGAAGGGTTTGCGCTGACGCGTGAGCACCTTGCCGTCGAGGCTTTCGACGATGATTTTGCAATCCTCCTGGAACAGGGTGAAATCCTTGATGCCCCCGCTCCGAAGCTCCTTCTGCATGGCCGCAATGATGTCGGGGGTGATCTCCTGCTGCTTGTCGAGCAGACCGTCCATTTTGATGCGGATATTGGTGCTTTTACTTTCGCTCGTCAGCAGTGTGTTTTCTGAGATGAGGTCGAGCTGGTTCTCGAACACCATGAATGTGAAAAGCGAAACGTTCAGGATGGTGAGAATCAGATACGTCAGCGCCGTCTTGTAAGAAATGGATTTCCGGTCAAAATTGAATCCCAGCATACGCGCCCGCTTTGGTTAAGTGCGATCCCTTCCCCTAGCCATTAAATAATAGGTATGGGGAAAATTTGTCCAATAAAAAATGGCGTCCCGCCTTATTCGGGGTTGGACTCGGCTTCGGCCTCGCCCCCCCGGCCTTCGTATTCGTTCAGTTTGTTCCGGAGCGTCCGGATGGAGATACCCAGCATCTCCGCCACGCGGGTCTTGTTGCCCTGGCAGTGCTCCAGCGTCTTGTAGATGAGCTGCTTTTCCATTTCCGCGATGGTGACGCCGGGCACAAGCCCCCCCCCCTCCTTTTTCAGCGGCCCGAAAAGCTGAAAGATCGAGGCGGAGAGCGGGTGTGTTTGAGTCAGCACCACGGCCCGCTCGATGGCGTTTTCGAGCTCGCGCACGTTGCCCGGCCAGTCGTAGGACTTCAGCAGCGCCACCGCGTCGTCGGCAATACCGGGCACCGCGTAACCGTTTTCCTCGTTGAATTTGCGGATGAAATGGTCACAGAGCAGCGGGATGTCCTCCTTGCGCGACCGGAGCGGGGGAAGCTGGAACGGGATGACGTTGAGACGGAAGAAGAGGTCCTCGCGGAAGCGCCCCTTTTCGATCTCCTCGCGGAGGTTGCGGTTGGTGGTGGCCACGATGCGCACGTCCACAGGCACCGGCGCTTCGGCGCCTATCTTGTTGATTTCTTTCTCCTGCAGCACGCGGAGGAGTTTGGCCTGCGTGGCCATGGGCATTTCCCCGATTTCATCGAGCAGCAGCGTACCGCCGCTGGCTAATTCGAATTTGCCGCGTGTGCGGCGCACCGCGCCCGTGAAGGCCCCCTTTTCGTGGCCGAACAGCTCGCTTTCGATGAGCGTGTCGGGCATGGCCGCGCAGTTGATTTTGATGAACGGGCCGCGCGAACGCCGGCTCCCGGAGTGGATAGCGCGCGCCACAAGTTCCTTGCCTGTTCCCGACTCGCCGAGGATGAGCACCGTGGACGCGCTCTGCGCCACGGTCTCGACCATTTTATGGATGTCGTCCATGGCCTTGGAGCGGCCCACGTATTGGTACCGCCGCCCCAGCTCCTCGCGGAGGGCGCGGTTTTCGTCCTGGAGTTCCTTGGTCTCGAGGCACTTTTTGACCTTGACCTCGAGCTCCTTGAGCATGGCGATTTCGCCCTTGACAAGATAATCATTGGCGCCCAGATGCATGGCGTCCACCGCGTTTTCGATGGTTCCGTACGCGGTCACCATGATGAACGGCACCAACGAGGGGAGCTCGCGGACGCTTTTGAGCAGCTGAAGGCCGGTCATGCCCGGCATTTTCATGTCCGAGATGACGCAGTCCGGCTCGTCCTCGCGGATGAGCGCAAGCGCGCGCTCGCCGCCGTCGGCTTCGAGCACGCTGTAGGCCGCCACGCGCGAAAGCGCCGTGGTGAGCATGACGCGCATATTGGCATCGTCGTCCACGACCAGAATACGGTAGTCCGCCATGATAAGGATCTCCTCAATAAATAATCAGGCCGGAAAGGTGAGCCGGAAGACCGTCCCCGCGCCCGGCGTGCTTTTAACGCTTATTTCACCATTGTGAAGTTCCAGAATCTTCTTGACAATAGACAACCCGAGCCCGTTGCCATCGGCCCGGGTCGTAAAGAACGGGTTGAAGATTTTGCCCAGATCGTCGGAACGGATGCCTTTGCCCGTGTCCGCAATGTCGAGGTGCACCACCTTCTGGACCCGGAGGCCGTTACAGAACAGGCGTTCGCCCGCAGCGGCCGCGTACACGGCCATGGAAAGGGTGACCGCGCCGGTCCCGGGAATGGCCTGCACCGCGTTCTGCACGAGGTTGATGAGCACCTGTTCTATTTTTTCCGGGTCGATTTTGATGCGCACCGGCTCCTCGGGAAAGGCGCGGGTGAGCGTCACGCGCGCCGGGTCGAGGCTGATGCCGATGAAATCGAGCACCTGGCCCACATGCTCCTGCAGAGGGACCTCCTGCGGGTGCAGGGCAAGCGGCCGCGTGTACACCAGCAGGTTGCTCACGATTTTATTGAGGCTGGCCAGGCTGTTGATGATTCGTTTGACCAGCTCCAGCTTGGCCGCGTCGCCCGCAAGGTCGCGCTCGAGCAGGGTGATGAAGCCGCCGATGGCGCCCAGCGGGTTCCGGATTTCGTGGGCCACGGCCGCGGACATTTCGCCGAGGGCCGCGAGCGTTTTGGCGCGCTGGACCTCCTCCTGCATATGCTTGACCTCCGAGAGGTCGCGGAAGACCTCGAGCGCGCCCAGCCGCTGGCCCGCGCTGTCCTCGAGGAGCGCCGTGGTGAAACTCACGGGCACGGGATCCCCCTCGGCGTTGACGATGTTCTTTTCACGCGAGAGCACATGCCGGCCCGTGCGGAGGGTGTGCAGGAGGGTGTTCTCCTCGGCCTGGCCCCGCCCAAGGACATCGGCATAAGGACGGCCCAGGGCCTCCTCCACCGGCACGCCTGTGAGCCGGGCGGCGTCACGGTTGAAGCTGGTGATGAGGCCGCGGGTGTCGATGGCCACCACGGAATTGGTGAGACTCTGGAGGATCTGCGAAAGAAGCTTGTTCTTGTTGTCGAGTTCGATGTTGACGCTACGGAAGTCCTCCTGCATTTTCTGGTAGGCGGACTCGAGCCGCCGGGCGTTTTCCTCAAAATGGCGGAACGCCTCGAGCAAAAGTTTGACATCTGGATTACCGGGGGGCGACAGGGCCGTGGAGGGGGCTGCCATATCCACCGTCATTCCTTGCCGCAGGCGTTCTTGACCGATTCCTCGAGACGACGGCTGGCCTCGAGCACCTCGGCGAGGATGTCCTTGATTTTTTTAAGCAGGGTCTTGAGCGTTTCGGCGGCCACAGTGTGGATCTCGTTTTTACGGCGGTCCCAGCCGATTTTATTTCCCGCGATGCGGTCATCGATGGCCTTGATGCGGTCAAAGGCCTGCTTGCGCGCCTCGAGTACGCGGATGATGCCCGCCATTTCCGGCGCCCGTCCCGGAGCCGGGATGCCGGCGTTGAGGTCCGCGAGCAGATCCCGATAGAGACCGTACTGCGCCGTGTAATTGGACAGCAGGAGCTCTACCAGTTCGTGGTCGTTCATTTCAGGACTTCCCTGTATTCGTTCTCCCAAACCGCATCTTCGCGCTTCCACTTGGCCTGGAGCGCCCAGTAGTCGTCCGGGTGGCGTTCCATGAGTTGCTGGTAGGCCTTGATGGCCTCCTCGGCCCGTCCGCCCTGTTTATAGATGTTGCCAATCTGGTACCGCGCCCAGGGGGTGCTGGGCGCGCCGGGAAAGCGGGAAACCGCCAGCTTGTAATACTTGAGCGCGGACTCAAGGTTCTTGATTTTGTGGTAATAGTCACCGAGCCGGAAGCAGGACTCCATGGCCGCGTCGAGCCGGAGGGTGGAATCGGCCTCGGCCGCCTGCTTGAAATAATCGATGCCCCGCGTGGAACCGTCACGCCAGTAGCATTCGCCGATTTTATACTGCAGCGAGGCTTTCTCTTTTTTCCCTGTTTCACGGCCCAGCGCGGTCAGATAGTGTTTGAGCGCTCCGCGGAGGTCGTTGCGATGGAAAGCAATGTCGCCCAGCGCCGCGTGGATGGCCGAAAGGTACCGGGTCTCGGGCCGCGCCTTGAGGTAGGCCTGGTAGACCGCGACCGCGTCGTCGTACGCCCCTTTTTCGGCAAAAACATGGCCGCGCAGGAGCGCGGCGGGTTCGGCCACGTCCCCCTTGGGATATTCAGCAAGTATTTTGGCAAGGTAGGTCTCGGCGTTGTCGAACAGACGCATTTTGGCGTACACCAACCCGATGTCATAAAGCGCGTTATCGGCATTGGCGGACTGCGGGACCTCACGGTAAACCGTCTTGAGTTCGTTCAAGGACTCGTCGTACCGCTCGTCCAGAAAAAGATCCAGTGCGCGCAGCATCCGGCGACCGGTTTTTTCATGGAGGGTGTCTTCGATGAGGAAGACGAAGGCGTCCGACACCCTGAAACGGAAGGGGGACGGTTTTTCACCGGCAGCCGCGGCCGTTTCCGGAACCTCCTTCCGGAGGCCTTGGAGCAGGCTGGAGAGCCGTTTCTGGACCGCGGCGCGGGCCGCGGGGTCCTGGGTGAGGCGGATGAACTTTTCGTACGCGGCCACGGCCTCGGGCAGCCGCTTTTCAGCCTCCTGGATGCGGCCCATGTAATAATGGGCGTTGACCCCCTTTTCCGGGTAATCGAGCGCTTTCTGGAAATTGATGAGCGCGGCCTTTGGGTCCTTCATGTCGCGACGGATGAAGCCGCCGTAATAATAAATGCCCGGGTGGCCCGGCTTTTTTTTGAGCACGGCCTTGGCCTCAAGGAGCGCACGGGGATAATCCCCCTTGTTGAACAGGGTGAGAAAGTTTGCAAGCAACGGGTCGGAGGAGGACTCGGTCCGTTTGATATCGAGGGGGTTCTTGAACGCCTCCCCGGCCGCGGAAGCGGCCGCAGGCGGAACGTGGGTCGCAGTCTTGACTGCGGGAGCGGTGACCGGGGCCGGGGTGGCCGGGGCCGGCGCAGGCGCCGCGGTCTTCTTGACCGTATCGGACACCGGGACACGAACCGACGTGTCGACCGCCCCTCCCTTGACAGAACGAAGCATGTCGCGCGCGTGTTTTTCGTCCGCGGCCTTCTGGACGGTATCGGCCTCCTGGTTGATGCATTCACGGAGCGAGGCCATGGCTTTTTCCGGTTCACCGTTCTGGAAGTAGGTCTCAGAGAGCGCACGCAGCACCGCGGTGTTTTTGGGATCGTATTTGGCGGCCTTCTTGAGGTTGTAGAGGCTCAATGGATATTTTTTCTGATCGCGCCACGCCAATCCCATCTGGTAATAACTGGCCGCATGCCCGGGATCGAGGGTGAGCATTTTCCGGAACTCCTCGATGGCCTCATTGTACTTTTTGTCGGCCGCATACTTAAGGCCCAGTTCATAATGGACCGCGTTGACGCTGTCTTCCTGGGCGAAAACAAAACCTGCGGCACAGATCAGCACCGCCATGAACAGTGGTATTCTCATAATGTCCGTCCGGCGTTCCGGTTAAAGGCGATTGTCCCCTGTAAATATAAGTCCTTGGCCCAGGCGGGCGCACCCAATTTCTGGGCCGCGATCACTGGAACCCCTTGGCAAAAACAATGTCCGCGCCGTTCACCATGTAGGCGCCCGCGGCCTGCCGTTTTTCCCGGATAAAATGGGTGGTGGTGGTGGCCGCAAGCTTGACACCCGCATGAACCGTGTCCCGGATCACCACCATGGCCGACCGGGGCGCCTGCTTTTTCCGGGCCAGGTCATCCTCCTCCTGGTCGCGCCGGCGGAGCCCCTCATACTCCTGCTGGAGCGCGGCCTTGAGGCGCGTCATTTCCCGCTGCGCGGTCTCATCAGGCTCTTGGCCGCCTTCGAGCACGGTGCGGAGCACGGTAAAGATTTTTTTCCGGATAAGACCGCTCTTTTCGGCCAATCCCTCGCGCTCGGTCTTGATTTCCGCGAGCCGGGAGGCAAGCAGGGTGTCGAACCCGAAATAAACATCGGTATAGGTGCCGCTTTCGGCACCGAGGATGCGGGCGTCAAGCTTGTTGAAGCAATAGGCCTCGCCGCCCACCATCACCCCTTTTTTCCAGAGGTAGATGTCTCCGGCCGATTCGAGTTTGGCGTTGAGGCATTCGTCCTGGATGAGGATATTGCCCATGGCGCGGAGGTGACAACCATTGACATAGCGGGCTTCGACATTGCCCTGCACGCGGAGGACGTGCGTCAGTTTGCCAAGGATGCCGCCCTGCACCACCAGGTTGCCGCCGCATTCGATTTGCGAGCCTTCGATGTCGCCCTCGACCACCAGGTTGCCGCCCGCCTTGATGTTAAAGCCCATGCGTACGGAACCCTGCACGCGGATGGACCCCGAATAGGCGACGTTTCCGGTGGAAAAATCGACATCGCCCCGGATGAGATGCTCCTCGTAGATATTGACGTACAACCCGACGCGCACCGCATTGCCCGCCTTGGCCGCCACGAGCAGATTGGGATCGGTTTCGGAGAGGCGGGTATTGACCCCCGTGGGAAGCGAGACCGGCGCGATATCCGGGATCCGGAGCGGTTCGCCGCGGACCGTACGGCCCGCGCGCCCGAATTTGCCCGGTATTTTCCGCGCCAGGGGCGCGCCCGCCTCGACCGGGATGATAAGATGGATGTCCTTGAAGTCGACCGTGCCGTCCTCAAGCCGCTGTGGTTTTCCCTTTTCATCGAAATTGATGAGGAAATCGATGCGACCCGGTTCGGGCTGCACTGCGGGAATACCGCGGGCCACCCCATAGGTCTCCACGCCGTTGACCGCTGATGGCGCGGCGATTTTCGGTAAGGTCTCCTCAACAAGACCCACGTTGACGCCGCAGTTCTTGACATATTCGCGAATTTCCTCCACCGTGGGCACGGCCAGGTCCTTGCCTTTGCGGATGCGCAGCTGGGCCTCCATGGAGTCGTCGGAAAAGGTGAGGGTAACGTTTTTTATCCAGTCTTTTTTCATTGATATCTCAATACGTTAGCCCTTTTTACATAAAATAAATTCATGTCAGGATCAACACAAGTTGATTATATTTTAGAAATGAACTCCTTGACCGGCGTTTCCGGCCGCACGATTCCAAAGGTTGGCGATTTTATCGTCCTCGGCCTCATCCTCTTCGCCTCCCTGGCATCCGTCCACCGGCTGCCCACACCCGGTCGTTCCGCGGTCCTCGATATTTACATTGACGGGACACGTGTCCGAACTCTCGCGGCCGGAGCGGACACGCTGGCCCGGGACACGCTCCCGGTCCGGAACGGCCGTCTCGTCTTTGAATACGGCCGCGGCAGCGCGCGCGTATCAAGCGCGAACTGCCCCAACAAAAACTGTGAGCATTCGGGCGCCGTGTCACGGAACGGGCAATCGCTCATCTGCGTGCCCAACCACGTCATGGCCGTCCTCCGTTCCTCGGGCGCGTCCCTCGATGGCCTGGCACGCTGAACCGGAAAAAAGGGAGGCGGCCCTCTCCTTCCTTTTGACACTGGGCATCTGCGCCAACCTGCTCGAGCTTTTCTTTCCAGCACCCCCGTTCCTGCCCTGGCTCAAACCCGGCCTGGCCAATGCGTTCACCATGGCCGCGATCTATTTTTTCGGCCCAGGCGCGGGCCTGCTGCTCGCCCTGCTCCGGAGCCTCATTGCCGCGGCCCTGTCCGGGCTCCCGGTCACCTCGCTGACCCTGTCGGGCGCGGGCGGGCTCGTGTCCGCGGCCGCCATGGGCCTGCTCTGGCAGGCGTTCGGCAGGCGGGGTCTCGTCTCGCTCGTAGGCCTCGGCATGGCGGGTGCCTTCGTCCACACGCTGACGCAGCTCATGGTCATCTATTTTTTATTTGTCAGGAACGCCTATGCCTTCTGGCAGCTTCCACTGCTGGGACCCGCGGCCGCGGTCACGGGCGCGCTGACCGGACTCCTGGCGCTCGCTACAGTCCGCTTCCTGGAAAAACAGGGCCCTATGCTCCGGGCCGGAAAGCCGGACCAGGCGGATGCAGTCTCTTCCCTTATACCGGCTATCAAGCTGGTGTTCCTGGTTATGTTCTCCATTGTCCTTTTCCGGATCACGGAACTCCGCATTCATGCGGCCCTGGCGCCGCTCATCCTGCTTTCCTTGCTGCTGCGGAAGCGCAAGGCCGCGCCCTTCATTCTGCTCCGCTTCCTTCCGCTCTTACTCATGACCTTTTTGCTGAACGCCTTCACCGAGCCCGGCACCCTGCTCCCCGGCTTTCCGTGGTGCACCTGGGAAGGACTCCGAAAAGGGGGCCTTCTCGCTTTGCGGCTTATCAACCTGATTACGCTGTCGCTCCACCTCTTTCGGCTGGACGACCTCCTCGCGCTGCTTCTCATGGTACGGCGCCGCTTTCCCCGACTCTCCCCTTTTGTGAATATCGCGGTCCGGGGAATCGGGGGCATTCCGGCCGCCACCCAGGCGTTTCGCGAAAGCCTGTCCAATGCTCCCAAAGGCGTGTTCAACCGCATCCGTCACTTGTGGCGGGCTTTTCCGGCCATGCTTGAATCGCTCATCCGTAACGTTTAGAGTCTGTATCGGCAACATCTACGTGAAAAACTTAGATAAGTTGCCGATTTACAGACTCATATTTTCGGCCTTGGCCGAATTAGAAAACGGTTGAGGAAATGGGCATGAACTGTTTATATTATATCGTGTTATGAGTCTTGTACACCCATCCGCAATTATTGACCCCAAGGCCGAACTCGACCCTACGGTAGAAGTGGGGCCCTTTTGCCTTGTCGGCCCAAAGGTGAAAATTGACGCGGGCACGCGTCTCCTTTCGCACGTGCGGGTGGACGGGCCTACGCGCATCGGGAAAAACAACACCTTCTTCCCTTTTTCCTACATCGGCGCCGTGCCGCAGGACCTCAAGTACAAGGGTGAGGAAAGCGAACTCATCGTGGGCGACAACAACCGCATCCGCGAATGCGTCACACTCAACCGCGGGACCACGGGCGGGGGCAACGTGACGAAAGTGGGGAACAATTGCCTGCTGATGGCCTACGTGCACCTGGGCCACGACACCATTATCGAGGACGACGCAATCCTCGCCAACGCAGCCAACCTGGCCGGGCATGTGACGGTGCAGCGCGGCGCGCGCGTGGGGGGCATGACGGCCGTGACGCAGTTTGTGGTCATCGGCGCGTGGTCGTACCTGGGCGCGCAGGCCATGGTCCACAAGGACATCCCGCCGTTCGTGAGCGCGCACGGAAATCCCATTGAGCCGCGCGGCATCAACAAAGTGGGGCTCGAACGCCATGGGCTCTCCGAGCATGCAATCAAGGAGCTTCAGAAGGCCTACAAAATATTTTTCATGCGAAACCTCACGGTCAAGGAGTCCGAGGCCGCGCTCCGGGCCGAATGCGACATGACCGTCCCGGAACTTTCCCAACTGTTGGAGTTCATCCTGAATTCCAAGAACGGGATTGCACGATAACGGCGCCTGTAGCGGCGCAGCATGCTGCGCCGCTACAGGCGCCGTTACCCCGATTTCCATTCATAATAATATATTATCGTTTCTTCCTTGAGAGTCCTCTTCCATTTGTTTTATCTTTTTTATATATTTTTTGAAACAAGCGGCGAATCAACCGCAACGTAACGTTAGATAATAAATCATCTTCTTCCGCTTTAAGGAGCCTATACCATGAACGGAATGTTTACAGAACGGGTGAAAAAAGTGATGCAACTCGCGCGCGAAGAGGCCGTGCGCCTGGGGAACGACTACGTGGGCACCGAGCACCTCCTCCTCGGATTGATACGCGAAGGCGACGGCGTGGCAGTGGCCGTGCTGCAGAGCCTCAACGTCGACCTGAACGAACTCATGAAGACCGTCGAAAAATCCGTGTCCAGTTCGGGCGGTATGATGACCCTCGGCCAGATGCTCCCCTTCACGCCGCGCGCCAAGAAAGTGCTCGAAACCGCGGCGCAGGAGGCGCGCACCATGAGCCACAAGTACATCGGTACCGAGCACCTGCTCCTGGCCCTCCTGTCGGACCGCGAATCCTCGTCGGCCAACGCGCTCGGGGCCGTCAATGTCGACTACGACAAGGCCAAGACCGAAATCGAACGCATCCTGAAAGGCGGCGAGGAACTGTCGCAGGGCGGCGAGCCCGTGGGCGGCGCCAAAAGCAAGACCCCCTTCCTCGACCACTTCGGCCGCGATCTCACCACGCTGGCGCGGCGCGACGAACTCGACCCCGTCATCGGCCGCGAGGAGGAAATCGAACGCGTCATCCAGATACTCTCGCGCCGTAAAAAAAACAATCCGGTGCTCATCGGCGAGCCGGGTGTGGGCAAAACGGCCATCGTGGAAGGGTTGGCGCAAAAGATCGTGAAAAAACAGATCCCCGAAGTGCTGGAGAACAAGCGCGTCATCACGCTCGACATGGCCACCATCGTGGCGGGCACCAAATACCGCGGCCAGTTCGAGGAGCGGCTCAAGGCCCTGTTGCAGGAATTGCAGAAGGACCGGACCGCCATCATCTTCATCGACGAGCTGCACACCATTGTGGGCGCGGGCGGCAGCGAGGGTTCCCTCGACGCGTCCAACATCTTCAAACCGGCCCTGTCGCGCGGTGAAATCCAGTGCATCGGCGCCACCACACTCGACGAATACCGCAAGCACATCGAAAAGGACGGCGCGCTCGAACGACGCTTCCAGACCATTCTGGTCAACCCGCCCTCCGTGGACGAAGCCATCCTCATCATCCACGGACTCAAGGACAAGTACGAAAAGCACCACAAGGTCAGCTACACCAAGGAGGCGCTCGAAGCCACGGTCCGGCTTTCCGAACGCTACATCTCGGACCGTTTTCTCCCCGACAAGGCCATTGACGTCATGGATGAGGCCGGCGCCCGGCTGCGCCTCTCGTCGCTCGCCGTGCCGCCCGAAATCCACGCCACGGAACTGACGCTCGAGGAAACCGTCAAGGAAAAGGAGGCCGCGGTCGAGAACCAGGAGTTTGAAAAGGCGGCCGCGCTGCGCGACAAGCAGGAGAAGATACGCGCGGAGCTGAACGAGGCGCGCATCCAGTGGCGCGAGAAAAAATCGAGCGAGCGGCTGGTGGTCGACGAAAACATCATCTCCGAGGTGGTGGCAAAAATGACCGGCATCCCGCTCGCGCGCATGGAGCAGGCCGAATCCAGCAAGCTGCTCAACATGGAGGAGTCGCTTAAAAAGCGAATCGTGGGCCAAGAGCAGGCCATCGCGGCCATTTCCAAGGCCATCCGCCGGTCGCGCGCCGGAATGCGCGATGTCAAACGCCCGCTCGGCTCCTTCATTTTCCTCGGTCCCACGGGCGTGGGAAAAACCGAGCTCGCCAAGGCACTCGCCGAACAGCTCTTTGAAAGCGTGGACGCGCTGGTGCGCCTTGACATGTCCGAGTACATGGAAAAATTCGCGGTCTCGCGACTGGTCGGCGCGCCCCCCGGCTACATCGGCTACGACGAAGGCGGCCAGCTCACGGAAAAAATCCGTAAAAAACCCTATGCAGTGGTCCTGCTCGATGAGATCGAAAAGGCGCACCCCGACGTCTTCAACATCCTCCTGCAAATCCTCGACGCCGGCCACCTCACCGACAGCTACGGCCGCCGCGTCAATTTCAAAAACACCATCATCATCATGACCAGCAACGTGGGCACGCGCGACCTGCGCAAAAATACCGCCTTCGGGTTCAGCAAGGACGGTTCCAAGTCCCTGCAGGAAGCCATGGAGTCCAAAGTCAAAGACGAGGTAAAGAAACTCTTCAACCCGGAATTCCTCAATCGTATCGATGAGACCATCATCTTCAACTCCCTCGAAAAGAAGGAGCTCGAACAAATCGTCGAGATCCTGCTCAAGGACGTGGAAGATCATATGCGCGCCAAAAACATCACGCTCGTGCTCACCGCCACGGCCAAGGAGTTCATTGTTGAGAAAGGCACGGAACCCGGCCTGGGCGCCCGCCCGCTCAAGCGCGCCATTGAACGCATGATTGAGGACAAACTGGCCGAGGACTTCATCCGCGGAAAATTCAAGGAAGGCGCCACCATCAAGATCACGCGCAAGGACGACGAACTCGTGTTCGCTGAAACCAAGAAGAAGGCCGACTAGGGTCCCGTGCCATGGGCTCTGGAGGAAGGAGACGCCTTTGCCCGCATCCGGCGGATTCCGTCTGAAAAAACGCTGGCTCTTTCCCCTCCTGACCCTCCTTTTCGGCGTTTTTGTTCTTACCCAGGTCTGGGACCTCATCCAGATCAACCAAAGCGTCAAAAAGGCCATCCTCCACAGGGCCGCGCCTTACCTCGGCGCGGACATCTCCATCCAGCGCGTCTCGCTCGGGTTCGGCAGCCTTCATATCCGCGGCCTGCTGCTCCGTGATAAAAAAGGCGTCCGTCAGCTCTTTATCCGTGACATTAAAATTGTGCCCGACTGGCCGCACCTTATCCGTTCCCGCTTCGACTTTGCCCGGAGCGTGAAAAGAATAGAGTTCGTGAAGCCGCGACTCACCCTCGCCCTGCTCCAGCCCGCCGATGCCTCCCCGACCGGGCCGGCCGGGGCCGCCGCGTCCGAGGCGCACGCCGCGCCCCCGGCCTTTGACCTGTCGCGCTTCCCCATCGACAGCATCACAATCCGCAAAGGG
>JAZDKP010000018.1:0-10776 GCA_043802925.1 Fibrobacterota bacterium
TGTCAGCGCCATTTTAACAAAAGAATTGTGTATACTGTGCCTCGAGCACGAATAGCAGGTTTTTCGCTCGTTCCGAGCCTGGACAAGGAAAATATGAAAGGTAGCATTACCTTACCCTTGACGCCCACTCATAGCAGGGGGGAAGGGGGTGAGTTAGCTTCGAAACTGTTTGCGGGTTTGCACTTGTCCGTTCCTAATTAATATTTTACCGGACACATTTCACAAGGAGACGCGTATGGCCGAAATGAGCCTCTTCGAAACCGTGACCACGCAGTACAACAAGGCCGCGGATGTCATGCAGCTTGATGACGATATCCGGAAAATCCTGGGCAAGCCCATGAATGAGATCATGGTGAATTTTCCCGTCAAAATGGACAACGGCCATGTGGCGACCTTCTCAGGGTACCGTGTACAGCACAACAACGTACTCGGCCCGTTCAAAGGCGGCCTTCGCTACCACCCCATGGTCAACATCGACGAGGTGCGCGCGCTTGCGGCCTGGATGACCTGGAAGTGCGCCATCGCGGGCCTGCCCTACGGCGGCGCCAAGGGCGGCATCCAGATTGATCCGAAAAAGTATTCCATCCACGAACTCGAGCGCATCACCCGTCGCTTTACCTACGCGCTCGGTGATTCCATCGGTCCCGACTACGATATCCCGGCCCCGGACGTCAACACCAACCCTCAGATCATGGCCTGGATTCTCGACACTTACCTGTCGACCGTGCCGCCGCAGGAGCGGCTCCGTTCCATCCATGTGGTCACGGGCAAGCCGCTCGAATCGGGCGGCAGCGTGGGCCGCAACAAGGCCACGGGCCAGGGCATCGTCTATACTATTGAGCGCTGGGCCAAGGACAATAAGGTGGACCTCAAAAAGACGACCTTTTTTGTGCAGGGGTTTGGCAACGTGGGTTCCTGGGCCGCGCTCATTTTGTGCAAGCTGGGCGCCAAACTGGTGGCGGTCGAGGATGTCAATGGCGCCATTGCCGACAAGAACGGCATTGACCCGGAAAAGCTGCAGGAATACATCAAGGCCGGAAAGGCCATCAGCAAGTTCCCGGGCGCCAAACTGGTGGATCATAAAGCCTTCATTGCCACCAAGGCCGACATCTTCATCCCCGCGGCCATGGAACGGCAAATCACAAAGGAGACCGCGCCGTTCCTGAATGTCCGGCTGGTGGCTGAAGGCGCCAACGGGCCCATGGACATCGATGGCGATGCACTCATGCAGAAAAAGGGAATCGATGTGCTGCCGGACGTACTTTGTAATTCGGGGGGTGTGATTGTGAGTTATTATGAATGGCTCCAGAACAAGCGGAGCGAATCGTGGGACCTCGAGGAAGTCGACGGCAAGCTCAAAAAGCGCATCGGTGACGCTTATGAAAACGTCATGGTCGCGAAAAAGAAGTTCAAGACCGATTCCCGCACCGCGGCTTACATTGTGGCGCTTTCACGGCTCCAGTACGTGTACAAGGAACGCGGGATATTCCCGTAATCCCTGCCGGATATAAAAAGGCCAACATACAACAGGCCCCTTCTTCCTTATCAGGAGAAGGGGCTTTTTTCTGTTTGGATTTTCAGGCCGGATAAACGGGAAAGTGGCTAGAAAACGATCGCGTCAAGCAATGCCAGGGCTTCGTTCAGAACCGTAGCCGGCGCTTTTTCGATGAGCTTGGTTTTTCGAGCCCGGTAATCCACGGATTTAACCTGGTCCACCATTACGACTCCTGTCAGAATGCACGGTTGCGGCAGACGGACATGGAAGGGATTGCCGCGATCGGTATTGGTCACAGGGCAAACAAGGGCAAGCCCCGTTCTTTCATTAAATGCGGTCTGGCTTATGACAAGCGCGGGCCGCCTTCCTTTCTGTTCGTGACCGGCCTGCGGGTCGAAGGTCAGTGCAATGAAATCACCTTTTCGCGGGACGTAGATGCTCATTTACCAGGCTTCCTGCCCTTGCGGTTTTCCCCAATCCACTTCGGATGGCTCATGCTTTTCAGGCATACGTTCCAACAGATCGCGGAGGCGGTATTTGCCGCGCAGGGCCGCGACAGGCTTGACAATGATTTCACTTCCACGGACTGAAATGTCGACATCCGCTCCCGGCACAACGCAAGCCTGCCGGAGAATGGCCTTGGAAAAACGAATTCCCTGGCTGTTGCCCCATTTTTGAATTTTAGCATGCATGGACAGACTCCGCAATGAGTATATACAAATATATACATTTTTAGGCGTAAACGCAAATCATATTTACTGTCAGAAAATAATTAATAAATACAAATATGAAGTATTCTTATAATGGTATGTTACAAAAACGTACTAAATCGTATCTTCGATAAAGATAATTGTCAAATTTATAGATATATAATAACACGTTATAACGGGTAGGCTCAGATTGGCACGTGATTTGTTTTATAAAAGGCAGATTGCTCATGCAATAAATTTCAAGGAGGTACTATGTACCGGGTATTTCTCTTTCTGGTATTTCCAGCGCTTGCGCTGGCTGCGGGGGAGAACGCGGTTGACAGCGGCACCACGGCCTGGATGCTGACTTCCACCACGCTCGTGCTTTTGATGGTGCCGGGCCTGGCCATGTTCTACGGAGGGCTTGTGCGCACCAAAAACGTGCTGTCCACCATGATGCACAGCTTTGCGGCCATGTCCATCATCGGGGTCTTCTGGGCCACGGTGGGGTATGCGCTTTGCTTTGGAAAGAACGCACTCGGGGGCCTCATCGGCTGGGATCCGAACTATCTGTTTCTGGGCGGGCTGGATGACGCGGTCACCAGTGCGGGTATTCCGGAATATGTGTTTGCCATGTTCCAGGGCAAGTTCGCAATCATAACCCCGGCGCTTATTTCAGGCGCCATTGCGGAGCGCGTCAAGTTCTCGACCTGGTGCGTTTTTATCGGACTCTGGAGCCTGCTTGTCTATAGTCCGCTCTGCCACTGGGTCTGGGCCACGGACGGTTACTTCTTCAACCTTGGCGCCAAAGGGGCCATTGACTTTGCAGGCGGCACCGTGGTCCATATCTCTTCGGGGGTGAGCGCCCTGGTGCTGGCCCTTTACCTTGGCCGCAGGCGCGGGTTTCCCCGGAACACGACGAACCCCAACAATCTGGTCATGACGCTCATGGGTGCGGGTCTTCTCTGGGTGGGCTGGTTCGGCTTCAACGCGGGCAGTGCGGTTTCGAGTGGCCTCGACACGGCCCGTGCACTCACGGCCACGCAGGTTGCCGCGGCTTCGGGCGCGCTGACCTGGATGATTATCGAAGCGGTGAGCCACAAAAAGGCCACGAGCCTGGGAATGGTGTCCGGCATCCTCGCAGGGTTGGTGGCCATCACCCCGGCCGCGGGCGTGGTCAAGCCGTCGGGTGCTATGGCTTTGGGCGCCATTGCAGCCATGTTCTGCTACTCGGCAATCAACATCAAAAATCGTCTCGGTTATGACGATACTCTCGATGTCTTTGGCATTCATGGTGTGGGCGGAATTACCGGCGCTCTTTTCCTTTCGTTCTTCATCCGAAAGGCCTGGATGGCGGATGCGGTTGCAAAGGTCCCGGGCTGGAACGTCTGGCACCAGCTCGGTGTGCAGGCATTGGCCGTGGGGGTGACCCTTGTCTTTGCCGCGGGGTTGACTCTGTTTCTTGCGGTTGTGCTTGAAAAGACGCTTGGTTTCAGGGTCGCGGAACGGCACGAAATGGCAGGGCTGGATCACAGCCTTCATGCGGAACACGGCTATGGGCTCATCAATCTCAACTAAAGACAGGGAGCGAGGAATATGAAAATGATAACCGCCATCATCCAGACCGACAAACTCGATGAGGTGCGCCAGGCGCTCCTTGACGCGGAGATCACCCGTATCACCGTGAGTCGTGTCACGGGCCATGGACGGCAGGAGGACGAGGACCTCTACCGGGGCCAGACCGTTGTGCCCAACCTGCTGCCCAAGGTGCGGCTTGATATCGCCTGCAACGACACGTTTGTGGATATCACGGTGAACGCCATCCTCCATTCCGCCCGGCACGGGGAAGGGAAAATCGGGGACGGCAAGATATTTATCATGGACTTGCCTGAGTGCATCCGCATTCGGACCGGGGAGCGGGGAGGACAGGCGATTTGACTTGCCGGTTGTACAGGATTATTTTATTATTAAGACATTCGAACCCGGAGTTGCGTCAAACAAGGAGCCTTTCATGCGGACCCTTTCCATTGCTTCCATCGCGGCTTTTATTCTCGCAGCAGCCGTATCACTTATGAGCGCTGAAACGCCGGCCTACATTGGTGCGTCCAAGTGCAAAATGTGCCACAACAGCAAAGCCAAGGGCGAGCAGTTCAACAAATGGAAGGCCGAAAGCCACTCCAAGGCTTTTGAGACCCTAAAAAACGATCAGTCTAAAGCCATTGCCAAGAAAATGGGCATTGCGGATGCGACCACAGACCCCAAGTGCCTCAAGTGCCATATCGCAGACGCGGCCATCAAGGATGACGGTGTCACCTGCGAATCGTGCCATGGCCCCGGCAGCCTGTACAAGCCCGTTGCAATCATGAAAAACAAGACCGAGTCCATGAAGCGGGGGCTTGTTGACCCGGACGAAAAGGTCTGCCTCAAGTGTCATAATACCGAAAGCCCGACCTATAAAAAGTTCGTGTTCAAGGAAGCGGTCACCAAGGTGACGCATCCCAATCCGGCGAATGTAAAGAAGTAAAAGAGAACAAGAGCAATCAGGGCCTTGCGGCCCACACGGCGACGGTCACGTTATCGTGGCAGTCGTTGCATTTTTTTGGGACGCGGCCGCCGGCAAGCGCAGGGCCGTGGCAGGTCATGCAGCGGGCAAAATGTGTTGTGTCGAGTGTGCCGGTCTCAAAAAGCCGGCCGTGGTCTTTCAGCGAATTCATGTCCGTCCATCCGTCCGGATGCGGGTAATAGGTATGGCAGGCGCGGCAGGAGGAACCGCTTCTTCCTCCGGTAAAGTCGGCCCCGTGGCACCCGGCGCAGAAGCCCGTGGAGTTGAGAACCAACACTTTTCCCCCATGAAAATCAATACTGGTCGTGTCCGACCATCCTGCGGGGTGGCTGACGGAATTCCGGACCGTATTATCTTTTGCGCAGGCGCTGAACAGCAGTAGTGCCGCGCCGGCCAGCAGTAAACCGGCGTTTTTCCGCAAGCGTGTCCTGCTCCGCATCAATCGTCCCCGCCTTCGTCGCCTTTTTTCGTGGCCCCGGTGGTGCCGGCACCGTGGCAGACCGCGCACACGGGCTGGCGCGACGGGTCGTTGTGGCAGGCCATGCAGCTTTCGATGTCCGCGCGTCCGGCCCGCGCGTGCGCGCCGCCGTTCGACTTGTTGGACCAGCCCGCGGATGCATGTGAGCGGGGCATGACCATCTGCTCGCGGTGGCAGGCGATGCATTCGCGCTGTTCGTCGTGGCAGGTGAGGCAGTTTTCGCGGTTGCCGCGCGCGGCAATGGCGTGCGTGCGCTCAAAGTTGAGCGGGTGCGTCCCGCGCTGAAGCGGCGTCTTTTCCGCGTGGCAGCGGGTGCACGCGGTTTCGTCGTGGCAGAGCGCGCATTCGGCGCGCTTGAGATGGGCCTCGGGGCCGTGGCGGTCGAGCCAGGCGGTGCGGTGGTCGCGGGGCCGGAGGTCCTGGCCTCGGGCATGGCAGAGCGCGCAGGTGTTTTCTCCGGGGAGCCCCTGGTGGCAGAGCATGCATTCCTTCATGGGAGGCCGGTGCGAGGTTTCCGCGCGCGCGGAGGAGTCGACGCCCTTGTGACAGGCGAGGCAGGCGAGTCCCGGCTTGCCGTGCGCGTGGAGCTTGTGCGAAAAACGGGTCACCCGCGCAGGGGAGGCCGCGTCCTTGGCCTGGGGGGGCGTAAACCGGACATAGGCGGAATCATGGCAGGTGAGGCAGGAAACCGGCCCCTGGACCAGCGGGTCTGTGAGGTTGGTGCTGGAATCCGCATCCGGGTGACAGAGCGCGCACTCCTGGCTGTTTTCAATGACATGCTTCTGGTGCGAAAAGACCAGTGTCTCGTTTGTCCCCTCCCGGTTGAACACCGGAAATGCCGCGAGGCCCAGGAGCAGGTATAGGAATGCGAGTCTTTTTGTCGTCAGCATAGTATTACCAGCGGTACCGTATTTTGTTAAGCACCCGCGCATCGTATTCCTTCAGCGGGTTGACCCACCATTGTCCTTCGAGCTCCGCCTGCCAGCCCTTGCCAAGCCGGCAGGCGGCGCGGAAGGCGTTGGCCAGCGAATTTTCAAAGGAGAGCTGTTCTTCGGTTCGGTATTTTGTGTAATCAATGTTCGCGGAAAGGGTCCACCGGTCGCCGAGGTCCTGGCTGTAGTCCGCGGTCAGGCTGATTTGTCCGCCCGCGTAGCCGGTTTCGAACAGAAGGCCCACGCCGCCGTTGTCGTTGCCCACTGTGGCCGAGGCCTGGTGGGCCTGGCCGTCTTCGAAATTAAGAAAACGGTATTGCCCGTGAAGGCGGAAGGTCCGGAAAAAGTTCCAGTCCGCGTCGGCCCGGATGGCCTGATGGGAGGAGATGCGGAAAAATGAAAAGTAAGCGTTGGAATAAATTTGCGGGTAGCTTTGGGTGAATCCCGCGCCCAGTGTAAGCGAGGGTAAAATTTCACGGCGCGCGGTGATGTTGATTTTGTGGAACCGTTCACGGAGGAAATCGAACTGGAGCTGCGAGGCCAGGGTCATGGCCTCAAACGAATGGTCGCGGAGATTGAGGCCCCCGACCTGCCAGAAGGGATTGTCATTCCTGAACTTCTGCATAAAAAACAGTTGCGCGTCAGTCCGGTTCATGTTTTTGGCTTCCAGGGTCGCGCCCGCGGTGACGCCGTCACCGGGCCGGTAGATTGTCGGGGTGCGGTCGTAGACCGCGTCAACGCCCGCATACCCTGATGCGGAAAAGGTCCGGTTGCAGGCATAGGCCGCGTAGAGGCCGTCGAGGTTTCCGACCGAAAGGCCGGGGCTCAGGAACTGGCGGCCAAAAAGGAGTGTGAGTCGGCGGTCCAGAAGTTCGCGGCTTCCGGCATAGAGGGAATAAACATGGAGGTAATCAGAGGCCGGAAGCGTGTTTTGGAAATTGCGATTGAAATCGAGCAGGCCCCCGAGGTTTCCGTTCATCACCCATCCGCTGTGCCCTGCGTTCAGGAGCAACGATTGCCGTGCCCTTAGGTGGAGGCCCGTGTCCTGAGAGGCGTAGAAAGTGTTGGCCGCGCTTCCGTGGAAATAGGGCGCACCCGTATTTGCCGGCAGGGCCATGGAAATAAGCAACAGAAGGAGGAGGGCCGGTCGCGCGTGCATCAATTCTCCATCAGGATTCTTTGATTGGCAAGCAGTTCGTCGCGGTTGATGCCCCAGGCTGTTGAATCGAAGTCGCCTTCTTTCAAATAGTTGCGTGAATCGTGGCAGCGGTCGCTGCAGGTCCCGCCCGAGGCTGTGTACGCGGAGTCCGTCTGCGGGGTCCAGCGTCGTATCGTGTGCGGGGCCGCGTATTTCCAGGTGGGGATGGAATCAAAGTGTAAAAGCGAAAGGCCCCAGGAATCAAACGTGGCCTTTGTCACCGGCACATGGCGCACCAGCGCGTAATCGTAGGCGCGCGTTGCTGACTTGAGCGGGTTCCGAGCGATCTTAATATTGACAAAACGCGTGGCGGCCGTGCTGTCGCCCGCATGGCATTGGCTGCAGTTGGCATAGGCCTGCGCGTGGCAGACCTGACAGGCGAGTTTGGGCGTGCCGTATCGGGCGCGCCAATGGAAGTCATGCCAGGTATTATGATCGAAGTTCGTGTCAAGCGGGGGATGGCAGGTCTCGCACCGTGCCGCGTCCGTGCCGCTGAACATGCCGGTCCGCGCGCTGTCATTGGTGCCGTGCGAGGCAATGTTGGCGTGGCATTCGGTGCAGGTTGCGCCATTCACGTTATGAATGTCAGGCCGATTGCCGGGCAGGGCGCCTGAATATTCCTCGTCCACCCGGGTATGGCATTTTTCGCAGGTTCCGGCGTCATTCAACCGGAAGCGATGGCCCGTAACCACGTGGCACGAACCGCAGGAGGCATGGCATTTTCCGCAGTCCTGTGTAAACCGGCCTGTCATGGCAACATTGCCCGTCATGGAAACCCCGCTGCGCGCCTCAATTTTTGCGCGCATGCCTTTGCCCGTTGCATGCAAGGACCCTGCGTGGCGCGCGGTGATGTCCTTGTGGCACAGCGCGCAGTTGGCCTCAGGCTGTTCCGAGGGTTTTTTTACCAGGTCGGCATGGGCCGAGTCCTTGATGCCGGAGGATGCATTGCCGCTGTGGCAGCTTGTACAGGCCAGCTTACCGTGGACGCTGGTTAAAAACTGGGGGCTGAGAGAGGGGGTATGGCAGTCAAAGCAGCGCACGGAGTCGGATTTGAACACGGGGTTCAGGGATGTATCGTCCGAAAGGGGTTCGTTGCGGTCTGCGCATCCGGCCAAAAACAGGCCGGAAAGGAGGGCCAGCAGACCGAGACGCATCATGGACAAACATCCTTTCCGGGGGCGGGCAGTATAGGAAAAATAATACACGCAGCCCTGAAAAGGAATATCATGCTTGAAAAGACGCCGACCAGCACCAGGACCTCCGTAAGCGCGGGTACATAACGGCCGTCCGAAAACGGGGCCGTGTAGGCAATGAGAAATACGTTGGCGCGGTGCACCATCATGCCGAGGATGGTCATGATGGAAAGGACCCCGAGTCCCGGGACCGTGGTGCGGAAGGGCCGGAGGAAATAGAGGAGGAACGGCAGGGTGTAGAGCGAAAGTTCGAGCAGGAACATGTTGCCTTCAAGCGAGGGAAGCGCGAGGTGCGAGAAGCCATTCCGGAGGAACAGATTCATATAATAGACAACAAGAAAAAGACCGAGAAACGCGTGCGCGTAACGGCCGAGTCCGAATGTGATTGCGCTGTCAAAGGGGCGGCGAAAGGCACGGCCCGCGGTTTGCGTGATAAGAATAGCCATGGGAAAGCCCGTGGCCAGGGCCGAGAGGAGAAAAAGGAGCGGCAGCCAGGGAGTGAACCAGAGCGGGTGAAGCTTGGCGCCGGTGATGAGCATAAGGCCGCCCAGCGACGACTGGTGAAGAAAGGAGAAGACAATGCCGAGAATGAAAATAACGGCCAGCAGACGGCTCAGTATTTTGTCGGACAGCGTGAGCAGCGATTCTGCAGTGCTATTCAATGCGGCGAAGGGGCCGGGCAGGGCGACCCGTCCGGAAAACCTTTCCACCACAATGGGCGCAAACTCCAGCGCCAGGGCTGAGAGGTAAAGCAGCAGGCACCAACCCACCTCGAACAGAACGGAATCGCCGTTAAAGCAGGGCGGGTAAAAGAGGTGCCAGAAATTGTAATAGCGGCCGATGTCGTAGAAGATGGTGAAGCCCACGAAGGCATAGCCCAGCATTGAATAGAGAAGCACGGGGCGGATGACTGCGGCATAGCGGGTGCGGTGGAACACATAGACAAGGCCCACTGTGCAGAATGAGCCCGCGGAGAGCGCGAACTCAATGACCTTGGACCAGTTCCAGAGTCCCCAGGGGTTGTCCTGCGAAATATTGGAGACGAATCCGATGCCGTAGAGAAAACGGAGCCCGAGAAAAAAATAACCCACTGCGGCCAAAACCAGAAGGAGAAGCGCGCCTGGGGAGAGAAGGAGAGGCCGGTCAACGCGGCTTGCGGGAAAACTCATGACTTGTCACCCTTGCCGTCGTTGGGTTTGGTAAGCCGCATGATTGCGGCCAGGGTCGCGAACAGGGCCAGGGGAGGAGCGAAGTATTTGAAGACGCTGTGCTGTATTTTTTCCGTGATTTCCGGCACCGGCTTTTCGGTCAGCGGCTGAAGGCGCAGCTTATCAGCCGGGACGCCGGTCAAATAGAGTTTGGAGGTGCCTCCGATTTCCTTTTCCCCGTACACATGGGCGTCGTATTGACCGGGCGTTGCGATGATGCGCGCATGGGCTTCGTTCAGCAGCGCCTCCCTTTTACCAAAAGTGATGGCATCGGCCGGGCAGGCTGCTGCACAGGCCGGGGGCTGTCCATTCATAAGCCGGGGATGGCAGAATGTGCATTTACGGAGCATGGGCCGGAGGGGTTCGTCGAACTCGTATTTGATCATCTGGAACGGGCAGGCGGCCATGCAGTACCTGCAGCCGATGCACTTTCCACTGTCCCAGACCACGGCGCCTTCGACGGTGCGGCTGAACGCACTTACGAGGCAGGCGGAGACGCAGGCCGCCTTTTTACAGTGCATGCACTGCTCTTTCCGGTAAACGGCGTCCGCGCCCGCAGTGCCCGAAGGGTAACGGTTGACCACGGTCAGCCGTTTGTCATCGGTCTTGCGATGATTGTTGAACACGGAAGCGTCATCATAGGGGAGGGCCGGTTTGGGGAGGCCGTTTTCCGTGTTGCAGGCCGCTTCGCACGACCGGCAGCCAATGCAGCGGACCGCGTCGTACAACATGCCGAAACCGTCTTCGGTTTCCGCGGGCGCGCCGCCTGCGGATGCGGCTAAAGCCAGCGGCAGGGTTGCAAGGGAACGGATGAAATCACGGCGCGTGTTCACAGTGAAAATATAATTTAATGCGTGTTGCTTTTGACTCGCTTCGGACCATTACTAATCAGTGCAATATATAGTTACCATAACGCCTCGTAACTATCCTATATTATATGTGTGAGGACACAAGACTTCCGCTCTCTCCCTGCCACCGCCCAGGTGGACATTCGTCGCAAAGCCGTCCAAGCTGTTCTGG